>CAMWIZ010000029.1 GCA_947174455.1 uncultured Clostridia bacterium
AACGGTCCTGTTGTAACCGTCAAAAACAGCAGAACATTTTCTATGATGGAGATGGTCTATGTCGGCGATCAGCGTCTGGTAGGCGAGGTCATAAAAATGTCCGATAAGGAAACTGTTATACAGGTTTATGAGGAAACCACAGGCTTAAAACCGGGCGATGCAGTAGTCGGAACAGGTTCACCGATGAACGTACTGCTTGGTCCCGGAATTATGGATAATATTTTTGACGGAATAGAGCGTCCGCTCAAGGAAATCGAGAAAACTACGGGCGGTGCTTTCATATCACGTGGTGCGTCTGTTTCATCTCTTGACACCGAGAGGGAATGGGACGTTACCGTTACTGTTAAGGTTGGGGATGTTTTACAGCAGGGCGATATTTACGCTACTGTTCCCGAAACTGCCATTATTGAGCATAGACTTATGGTGCCGCCGAACATTGAGGGAAAAGTTATAAAAACATCGAAGAACGGTAAATACAAATTAAATGATGCAGTGGTTACCTTAGAGTACGTATTTTGTAATAAAATTTCTCTAACTATCTGTCAAAAATGGACTATCAGAACACCTCGCCCTGTAAATAAAAAGCTTCCTGCGGATATTCCCCTTATTACGGGTCAAAGAGTTATAGATACTTTGCTTCCTATAGCAAAGGGCGGTACGGCGGCTGTTCCGGGTGGATTTGGTGCAGGAAAAACAATGACGCAGCATCAGCTTGCAAAATGGTGTGACGCTGATATAATTGTCTATGTCGGCTGTGGTGAACGTGGAAATGAAATGAGTCAGGTACTTACTGAGTTCAGTGAGCTTATAGACCCTAAGTCCGGCAGGCCAATGACAGACAGAACTGTACTTATTGCAAATACGTCCAATATGCCTGTTGCCGCTCGTGAGGCGTCTATATACACGGGCATCACATTGGCGGAGTATTACAGAGATATGGGTTATCACTGTGCAATCATGGCTGACTCAACTTCCCGTTGGGCAGAAGCACTCAGAGAAATTTCCGGTCGTTTGGAGGAAATGCCTGCCGAAGAGGGTTTTCCTGCTTACTTACCGTCACGTTTATCTGAATTCTATGAACGTGCCGCACGAGTAGAAACACTTAACGGTAAAGAGGGTTCTGTAACAATTATCGGTGCAGTTTCACCGCAGGGTGCGGATTTTTCTGAGCCTGTTACTCAAAATACAAAGCGTTTTACACGTTGTTTTTGGGCTCTTGATAAATCCCTTGCTTATGCACGTCACTATCCTGCCATTAACTGGATGACAAGCTACAGTGAGTATTTTACCGATTTGGATCCTTGGTTTGAGAAAAATGTCGGTACAGATTTTGTTAACTATCGTTCCACAATCAATGCCATATTGCAGGAAGAAAATCGCCTGATGGAGATTGTAAAGCTTATCGGTGCAGATGTACTGCCCGATGATCAGAAGCTGATTATAGAGATAGCAAGAGTTATCAGAGTAGGATTCCTTCAGCAGAACGCATTCCATAAGGAGGATACCTATGTTCCGCTGGAAAAGCAAAAGCTTATGATGCGTACTATTTTGCATCTTTATGACGGTTCAAAGAGCCTAATCAGCAGAAATATTCCTATTTCAAGAATCACTTCACTGGGTCTTTTTGATAAATTAACAAAAATGAAATATGACGTTCCGAACGATAAATTGGAGCTTTTTGATGCCTATGATAAGGAAATTGACGAGGCTCTGAATACAACCTTTACTGAGGAATTTAATTAAAAGCAATACTCGATTTGAAAGGGAATGAAACAGAATGGTTTTAGATTATGTTGGTGTAAAAGAGATAAACGGTTCTCTGATTGTCCTTGATGGAGTAAAAGGTGCTTTTAATGAGGAAATCGTTGATATCCGCTTAGACGACGGCACTGTTCGACAGGGAAGAATTGTGCAAATGGACGGCGAGAGAGTTGTTGTACAGGTATTTGAGAGTGCAAGAGGCATTTCTTTAAAAAATACGAAAACCCGTTTGCAGGGCAGACCTATGGAAATGCCGCTGTCACGGGAAATTATAGGAAGAATTCTTAATGGTTCGGGTAAGCCTATAGATGGATTGGGCGATATTTTTCCTGAGAAGACCGCCAATATAAACGGTACTCCGCTAAATCCTGTTTCCAGAGTTTACCCTAAAAATTATATAAATACAGGTATTTCTACAATAGATACACTCATTACTCTTATTAGAGGTCAAAAACTGCCTATATTCTCAGGTTCGGGTATGAAGCACAACGAACTTGCCGTACAGATTGTACGACAGGCGAAAATCTCCGATAACAGTAACGAGGGCTTCTGTGTTGTTTTTGCTGCTATGGGTGTAAAGAATGATGTTGCCGATTACTTTAAACGCAGCTTTGAGGAATCCGGTGTTATGAATAAGGTTGTTATGTTTTTGAATTTGGCAAACGACCCAATCATTGAAAGAACACTTACACCGCGTTGTGCGTTGACAGTTGCTGAATATTTGGCATTTGAGCTTGATATGCACGTTCTTGTTATTATGACGGATATGACCTCCTATGCAGAAGCACAGCGTGAATACAGTTCATCAAAAGGTGAAATTCCCGGCAGAAAGGGTTATCCGGGTTATCTTTATTCAGATTTGGCATCATTGTATGAGAGAGCCGGCATGATTAAGGGCAGCAAAGGTTCTGTTACACAGATACCTATATTGACTATGCCGAATGATGATATAACTCACCCTGTACCCGATCTTACGGGCTATATTACAGAGGGACAAATAGTTCTTAACAGAGGACTTCAGGGACAGGGGATATATCCGCCTGTAGATATTTTGCCTTCATTGTCACGTTTGATGAAAGACGGTATAGGTGAAGGTTACACAAGGGCGGATCATCAGCCTCTTGCCAATCAGCTTTTCTCGTCCTATGCTAAGGTAATTGATGCAAGATCGCTGGCATCGGTTATAGGTGCAGAGGAGTTATCTGCTATTGATAAAAAATATCTTGAGTTCGGCGAACAATTTGAGGCACAGTTTGTAAATCAAGATTTCTCGGAAAACAGAACAATCGAACAGAGTCTTGAACTTGGCTGGAAACTTTTGGGAATTCTCCCTCGTGGTGAGCTTGACAGAGTTGACGATGCAATTTTGGACCGTTATTATAAGCCTGCTGACAAGACTGAAGAATAAGCTGTACGAGGTGATTTAATTTGGCTATACAGGCAGTGCCTACAAAAGGCAACTTGATGAATTCAAAAAAATCCCTTACACTTTCTAAACTTGGCTATGAGCTTCTTGATAAAAAGAGAAATATCCTCATCAGGGAGATGATGTCACTTATTGAACATGCAAAGTCTGTACAGAGCAAGATAGATGATGCGTATGCGGCTGCGTATCTTGCTCTTGAAACAGCCAATGTGACTATGGGATTTTGCGACGAAATATCCCGTGCCATTCCTGAGGAGGATTCGCTTACGCTTAACTACAGAAGCGTAATGGGTGTGGAAATTCCGATTATTTCTATAGATGAGGGCGACGGTTTAGAGTTGAATTACGGCTTGTACACAACAAACTCAATACTTGATGATGCCCAGCAGAAATTTATGGAAGTAAAGCATTTGACTGCACATCTTGCTGAAATTGAGAACAGTGTATATAGACTTGCTCATGCTATCAGCACTACACAAAAGCGTGCAAATGCGTTAAAAAATATTATGATTCCTAAATTTGAGGATACAGTTAAGTACATTACAGATGCACTTGACGAGAAAGACAGGGAAGAGTTTTCTCGATTGAAGGTAATCAAAAAGCAAAAGAACCAACAAGAGCAAAACTGAGGTTATTATCTTATTTTCAAAATTATCCTAATGTTTTGGTAATAAGAGTTTAATCTTTTATCACATTTATTGCAGCAAATGTAAAAACACAGCGACTTTCGCATAATGTCGAAAGTCGCTGTGTTTTGTATTTTTGAATAATACTCATGCGTCACTATTCACTTAGGAACTTTTGCAACGTACTTATAAGTTTATTCAAATCAAGAGGTTTTGCAACATGGGCATTCATACCACATTCTAAGCATAATTGCACATCATCAACGAAGGCATCTGCGGTCATCGCAATAATTGGAAGATTGTTGTCTGAACGATTAAGCTTTCGTATATTTTTAGTAGCTTCATATCCTGTCATTATTGGCATACTAATATCCATTAAAATAACATCATAAAAACCGATTTCAGACTCCTCAAATTTCTCAACACATTCTTTACCGTTTATAGCACGTGTAAGCTCCAGTCCAAAAGATGAAAGAATTTCATTCGCAACTTCCCAGTTAAGATCAATATCCTCAGCCAGTAAAATGCGTTTTCCGGTAAAATCTGTTGCTTTGGTTTCTTTTTTATTTTCCGATGCGTCGTCAGAAATACCTGCGTACTGTTTTAAACGTGCATACAGTGTTGATTTAAACAGAGGTTTAGCGATGAAGCCTTCGATGAAATCAACATTATCAATTTCATCTTGAATATCGCTCCAATCATAAGCTGAAACAAGAAAGATCGGTATTTCTTTTCCCACTCTTCGATGAATCTCATGTATAATCTGTATACCGTCCATATTCGGCATCTTCCAGTCAATCAATACAAAATGGTAATCTTCATTTTTATTATGATGTTCCTCTACCAACTGTATTGCTTTTATGCCATCTTGAGTCCATTCTGCATGAACTCCCAATTCCTCAAGATTGGAAACTGCACTGGTACATAATTCTTCGTTATCATCTACTACAAGAACATTCCATTGAGGCAACTCCATTTTTTCATCCTTTATTGCTCTTTCTAAGTCCAATGTAACATGAAATTTACTTCCTTTATCTATTTCACTATCAAGCATTATTTCGCCATTCATAAGATCAATAATAGCTTTAGTAATCGCCATACCCAGACCGGTTCCTGTAATGTTTCGTACCCTCTCATTATCTTCTCTTGCAAAGCTTACAAAGATTTTTTTCTGGAATTCCTCAGACATTCCTATTCCGTTGTCCTCAACTATAACGTGTGTGCGTACATAGTTATCTCCCAAAGGCGATTCTTCCTGATAGAGATATACATCAATTCTTCCGTCTTCGGGTGTGAACTTAACTGCATTGGACAACAAATTCAATAATACTTGATTCAAACGCAGACCGTCACAATATACATCCTCTGATAAAATGTTCCGTATAAAAATATCAAAATACTGGTTTCTTGCTTTAACTTGCGGCTGTATAATATTCACAAGATCATCCACGGTTTCTTTGAGGGATATCTTACCGTTATTCAAAGTTATCTTTCCGCTCTCAATTTTAGACATATCCAACACATCGTTAATGAGACTCAACAAATGTTTACCGGATAATTGAATTTTTTGCAAACAATCCTCTAATCGGACTGAATTATTGATATTTTTCATAGCAATTTCTGTCATTCCCAATATTGCATTCATAGGTGTACGAATATCATGACTCATGCTGGAAAGAAACTCACTTTTAGCACTATTGGCATGCAGTGCCTCTCGCTTGGCATCATTTAATATCCTCATTTGTTGTTGTGACAATCTGATATATATATAAAATATAATAATAATTACCGTTAATATAGCTAACAGAGATACCATAATACCTTTGGTACGCATTTCTTCAAGTTCCGTCACGGTATCTGTCAAAACTCCGCTGCCCATAACTGTTACCAGATACCACGTGGTATTTTCGGAAATGGGGGAGCAGTACAGAAATTTATCTTCTTCTTCAGTAGCAATCCTTGCACTGTAAACCTGCCCTGAGTTAATTGCCTCTTTTAATTCTTTGACGTACGTCTCAAGAGAGCTTACATCCTGACAGTTGAACTCATCCATCATACGTTCAAAAAAATTTCTTTTGTACACTTCGCCATTCCGGACAATAAATTGCCCGTCCTCGTCAATAATATGAGTATACACTTCCGAACTGCCGTTTTCCAAAAAAAGGGAATTGTTAAGGTATTCCATAGTAACACCGACTATCAGAGCTACGCTTTTTTGAGTGTTACCCATGTCGTATTCAGCTGCTTTGCCCAAAAGAAGCATTTTTTCTCCACTTACATTAACAGCTTCTTCCACGATGTTTCCGTCTTGATCCAAGGATGATAAAATATTTTCATTATTAGAAACATTCAGCAGCTCTCTACCATGGATAGTTTCTATGGTGCCGTCTGCTGTACAAAAACCCACATATGTAAAGTTCCTAATCTTTGTATTTGTTATCAGCTCATTAAACATTTCTTCCGTATTTTGATAAGAATTCATCGAAGTACTTTTTATAATTCCTTCTACTTGTTGTAAACGCAGTCCTATAACAGAGGTGAATTTTTCCTGTAGCTGCATATTGATTTCAGCCATATAAATTTTACTGATATCATTTACCGCTTCTTTTGTTTTCTCCCTCATGAAAGTCATCAATACGGTAAATGCTATTATACATACAATTGCTCCACCAACGAAACTAAACCATAGTATACGTTTAATTTTTTTATTCATTGCCGCTTACCCTTGCTCTTCTCAATATAAATACTGTTCTAAGATCTCATTACTTTTTTATTTTGTCCTGGATTTCAGTAAATACCTTTAGAATTTTAGGATTGAAAGCACCGCATTCGCCGTTTACAATCATCTGTACAGCTGTATCATGGGTAAATGCTTTTTTGTAACACCTCTCTGACGTAAGTGCATCGTATACATCAGCAACAGAAACTACCTGTGCCCAAATAGATATCTCATTGCCGCTTAACCCGTCGGGATAACCCCTTCCATCCCAACGTTCATGGTGATGTCTGCAAATATCATAACTATACTTATAAATTCCTTCGTCCATAATATCCGGTATAGTCCGTAGAATTTCGCATCCCTTTGTTGTATGCTGTTTCATAATTTCAAATTCTTCTTTTGTAAGTCTGCCCGGCTTGCTCAGAATGCTGTCCGATATACAAATCTTTCCAACATCATGAAGTGTAGAAGATCTGGATATTTTAGCAATTTCGCTTTCTGGTAAATAATATTCCGGATATGTATCACTTACTTCCTTCATTAAAATGCTTGTAAGTCCCGAAATACGCTTTACATGTTCCCCTGACTCACCATTTCTGAATTCTATTACCGCAGCAAGTGTTTCTATCATTGACAGATTTAATCGATTAAAACGTTCTACCTGTTCTTTTACTACAATTTCCAACTGATTCCTATGTTCGTACAACTCCACAACATTGTTAACTCTGCATTTGAGGAAGTGTACCATAAACGGTTTGCGAATTACGTCAATAGCACCTAAATTATATCCATCAACTAACTTTTCCTCGCTATCTGAGGCAGTTATCAAAAATACCGGAATTCTGTTTATTTTTTTACTTTTGTTCATTTCTTTCAGTACTTGCAGTCCGTCCATTTCAGGCATAAGTATATCAAGAAGTATTGCTGAAAATTTTATATTGTCATTGATAAATTCCATTGCCTGCACACCGTTGCAGGCCTCAATTATCTCATATTCATTTTTGAATATCTCACTTAAAATTATACGGTTGATTTCAATATCATCTACAATCAATAACTTCTTTTTATCTGTTCTATTTTCCATGATAACGACTCCTTACAAAATTGCATTAAATGTCACATCTGACTGCTTGACTTATCTAAGGTGTTTTTCTATACAATCAATAATATCATTTTGAACCGGAATGATATTTTCAAGAATCAATTTTGCCTGCTCAGGCTGATTTTTACGTAACAAATTCACAATTTCGGTGTATGCTTCATAAACAGGTTTAATGGATAAATTTCCCGCAGCGCCCTTAATGGCATGGGTTTTTTCAATAACAATACTGTATTCATCACAATCAAAATCAGTGTTAACTGCCATATCACATATTAAGTCCGAAAATTTCAATAACATTCTCTTATACAGTGACGCATTTCCCACAAAACGTTCTGTTGCCTCTTTCACATTTACATTTTTTGCTTCTAATTCTTCAAATAAATCCACTTGTGAAATCCCCCTTTGTTTAATTACAAAATACTGTTTTTAAGCAATTACAAAAAAAGGTTTTGTCGTTAACAGTAGAGTGAAATTGCTGCTTTGATTGCTGTCTTGAACATTGCCCCATTTATAAC
>CAMWIZ010000030.1 GCA_947174455.1 uncultured Clostridia bacterium
ATACCCTATTGCGGAGATTGTCCTTTGCCCGACAACGGTGCAGGGCGAAAAAGCTGCGGCTCAACTTACAAAGGCTGTTAAAAGCCTAAGTGCCGTGTCGGATATTGATGTAATTATTATCGGCAGGGGCGGCGGTTCCTTTGAAGATTTAAACTGCTTTAACGATGAGAATTTAGTAAGAGAAATTTACAAATCGGAGAAACCCATAATTTCCGCTGTCGGTCATGAAACTGACTTTACATTGTGCGATTTTGTTTCGGACGTTCGTGCCCCAACACCGTCGGCAGCAGCCGAGCTTGCAGTTCCTAATGTTGTACAAGTGCTTGGCGAACTTCGGGAAACTTACCTGTATATGCAAAATATTGCGGAGTCACGTTTTGATACTGAGCTTGCGGATATTGAACGTTTGCGTACAGGTATTAGCGTAAAGAAAGCCATGGATAGCTTAGAGTCTGACAAGGACAGCATTGAAAGTATTTTTCAGCGAATTAAAGGTCAGGTATCCAACTACATAAGTATGGAAAAACTTTTTACGGATAACTTGGCCGATAAAATCAGCAATTTAAGTCCGATTAACACCCTGAAGCGAGGCTATGCCTGTGTAACAAAAAACGGCAGTTCTGTCAATGGTGTTTACGATGTAGCTTGTGGTGACATATTGAATGTACATATGTCGGACGGTGTGATTAAATGTACGGTTGACGAAGTAAAAAACGGTTGATTTGGAGATAATTATATGAAAGAATATAAAACTTATGAATCTGCAAAAAAAAGGCTGGAGGAAATAGCATCAAAGCTTGAGGATAGGGAATTGTCACTTGATAAAATGATAGAGCTTTATGAAGAGGGTGCAAGGCTGGTCGGCTTTTGTTATGAGAAGCTCAGCAGGGCGGAATTGAAACTCTCCCAAATTTCTTTGGACGACGATATAGAGGAATAAGAATGAACAACAAATATTTGAACATCATAGAAGAATACTTACCTACACTGCTGCCGAGTGATGACTGCCTTGAAGGCAGTGTTGTAAGATCAATGAAATACAGCTTGCTTGCATCGGGGAAACGAATAAGGCCAACGTTGCTTTTAGCGTTTTGTGAAATATGCGGCGGTGCTGTTTCGTCTGCATTGCCCTTTGCCTGTTCTGTAGAAATGATACACGCATATTCGCTTATACATGATGACCTGCCCTGCATGGATGATGATGACCTACGCAGGGGCAGACCGTCTAATCATAAGGTTTTTGGTGAGAGTACTGCGTTGCTTGCAGGTGACGCACTTCAAGCACTTGCGTACCAAACAATGCTTTCTGATACATCGCTTAAAGATTTTGGTGTAAATGCCGCAAAAGCTGCGGCGGTTCTTTCAAGAGCAAGCGGTGCAACAGGTATGGTGGGCGGTCAGGTCATAGACCTTGAAACAGAGGGAAAGGACCCCTCTTTAGATGTAATAAAAGAAATGTATTTAAAGAAAACCGGTCAGCTTATAAAGGCACCTTGCCTTATGGGGTGTATTCTTTCGGGAGCAGATGATGATAAGCTGAAGGCTGCTGAGTCTTATGCGGAGAATATCGGTTTGGCTTTTCAAATTGTCGATGATATTCTTGATATCACATCTGATGAAAAAACACTTGGCAAGCCAATCGGAAGCGATGCCGAGAACAAAAAAGTAAATTACGTCACAAAACTTGGAATAGATAAGTCAAAAAAAATAGTTGCCGACCTCACTAAGGAGGCAATTAACAGTTTAGTTGTGTTTGAAAATGATACAGACTTTTTAAAACAGCTTGCTAACAGTCTTTCCGAGCGTTTGTATTAAAGGACTGACAAGAATTGAGTATGTCATCTTATGAATATTTAGATAAAATCAACTCTCCAAGCGATCTGAAAAAGCTGTCGGTAGGCGAGCTTGAGATTCTCTGCGGTGAAATACGGGATATGCTGATATCCACAGTTTCCCAAAACGGTGGTCATCTCTCTCCCAATTTGGGTACAGTGGAGCTAACCGTTGCCATGCATTATGTTTATGATACACCAAATGATAAATTTATTTGGGACGTTGGTCATCAAAGCTACACGCATAAGCTTCTTACAGGCAGACGTGACAAGCTGTCAACAATAAGGAAAAAGGGCGGTATTTCGGGTTTTCCAAAAAGGAACGAAAGCGAGTATGATGCCTTTAATGTCGGTCACAGCAGCACGTCAATATCCGCTGCATACGGCATTGCCCGTGCAAGAGCAATTAAGGGTGAAAAGGGCAGAACCGTTGCAATTATAGGTGACGGTGCGTTAACAGGTGGATTGGCTTACGAGGGATTAAACAATGCAGGTAGATTTGATAAGAATTTTACGGTTATTCTCAATGACAATAAAATGTCGATTTCAAGAAACGTTGGGTCTATTGCACAGTACTTAACTCATATAAGGATACGTCCCGGTTATATCAAAACTAAAAAAATTGTTGAGAAAATCCTGCTGCATACTCCTGTTATAGGAAATCCCATAAGAAAGCTTCTGCTGAACTCAAAGTCAAAACTGAGGGTTTCGGTTTACAGAAATACTATTTTTGAGGATTTGGGTTTTGTTTATTACGGACCTGTAGACGGTCATGATTTGAATAAGCTTATTCACGCACTTAATGCAACAAAAAATGTAAAAGAACCTGTCCTGCTCCATGTTGTAACAAAGAAGGGTAAGGGATACCAATATGCAGAGCAAGATCCGAAATCGTTTCACGGTGTTCCCAGTTTTGATATAGAAAGCGGTGAGCCGTATTCCAACAGCAAGGGTTTTTCCGCACATTTTGGGGATGTGCTTTGTGATATTGCGAAAAATGACGAGAGAATATGTGCAATAACCGCAGCCATGAAGCTTGGTACGGGTCTTAATGCTTTTTCTCGGAATTACAAGGAACGTTTTTTTGATGTTGGAATAGCCGAAGAACACGCAGTTACTTTTGCAGCAGGAATTGCAACCGAGGGAATGATACCTGTGTTTGCTGTTTATTCTTCTTTTTTGCAGAGAGCTTACGACCAAATCGTGCATGATGCAGCGGCACAGTCCCTGCATATAGTGCTTGCCGTTGACCGTGCGGGAATTGTTGGTGAGGACGGCGAAACTCATCAGGGAGTATTTGACGTTGCTATGCTCAACAGTATTCCTAATGTTACAATATTCTCACCGTGCTATTTTGATGAATTATCTGAGGTTATGAATAAGGCGATTTATGAATGTGATAATGTGGTTGCGGTTAGATATCCAAGAGGAGGAGAGCCGTATAAGCCAAGTGGTATGCAAAATCATGATTCCTACTCAATTTTAGGTGACGGAAAAGACGCACTGATAGTAACATACGGACGAACCTATGCGTATGCTGCCCAAGCGCTGGAGATACTAAAGAGCAAGAATAATAATGTAACGGTGCTGAAGCTTAACCGAATCAGACCCATTCCCAATGAAGCTGTGGATTTTGCGGTTGATTTCAAAAAGGTGTATTTTTTTGAAGAAGGCATGGAAACGGGTGGCATAGGAGAGCTGTTTTGTTATGAATTGCAAAAGCGTGGATTTAGCGGCAGCTATGATTTAACTGCAATAAAAAATAAATTTGTTTGTCAGTCAACAGTGAATGAAGCACTTGAGGAACTTAATCTGGACTGCTGCGGCATAGTTAATAAGCTGACGTGGAATTAAATTGAGTCGTTGAATTATTATAATTTCATTGATTTATAGGTAGATTGATAGATATAACGGTAATTTGGGGTGATATTTTGGCAGAGAAAAAGAGATTGGATGTTATGCTTTTTGAAAAAGGCTTGGCAGAAAGCAGAGAAAAGGCGAAAGCTATAATTATGTCGGGAATTGTATATGTAGATAATCAAAAGTCCGACAAACCGGGTACGTGCTACCCTGACGGTGTTAACATTGAGGTAAGAGGAAATACTCTGAGATATGTCAGCCGTGGGGGTTTGAAGCTTGAGAAAGCGATAGATGTTTTTGATATAGACCTTAGGGATTTTGTATGTATGGATATCGGTGCGTCACACGGTGGCTTTACGGATTGTATGCTGCAAAATAACGCCAAAAAAGTTTATTCCATTGATGTTGGATATGGGCAGCTTGTTTGGAAGCTTCGTAATGATGAGCGTGTGGTAAACCTTGAACGCACAAATTTCCGCTATGCAACAGAGGAGCAAATACCCGAGCCCGTTGATTTTTTCAGTGTTGATGTGTCCTTTATTTCATTAAAGCTCATTCTTCCCGTAGCACATAAATTTTTAAAGGACGGCTGCCGTGCTGTATGCTTGATTAAACCGCAGTTTGAGGCAGGGAAAGAAAACGTTGGCAAAAAAGGTGTTGTGCGTGACCCTAAAATTCATTCCGATGTCATCAATGGGGTTATTGATTTCGCACTTCAAAACGGGTTCTCAGCAATAGGTTTGGATTTTTCGCCTATTAAAGGGCCGGAGGGCAACATAGAATACTTACTGTATCTTGAAAAATCTTCAACCCCAATACTTAGTGTAAATGTTGACGCAGCAGAGCTTGTTAAGCGTTCGCACGAAAAACTTGATTAAAAAATCGGTGATTGCTATGAAAATTGCGATTATTCCAAATTCAGACAAACCAAAGGCTTTGGAATATGCCCAAAATATAGTCGAGGTTATGCACAGGCATGACGTTACATTCTGTATACCGTCAGCATTTGCAGACAGGTTCGATTCCTCCTACAATATTGAATACTGTAACACAAATTCAGAGCTTACTGCCGCAGGGGATATGATTATTGCAGTAGGCGGGGACGGAACTATTATTCATGCCGCAAAGCATGCAGCGGAGCAGCACAAGCCTGTGCTGGGCGTCAACTGTGGCAGAATAGGGTTTGTGGCAAATCTTGAGCCTGCCGAAATAAATCTTCTTGAAAGACTCTTTACAGGTGACTTTCAGATTGATGAACGCATGATGCTTGAAATCAATATAGTTAAAGACGGTCAAAAGAGTTCTTTTTACGCCCTGAATGAAGTAACTGTTACAAGGGGGTCTTTATCCAGAATGATTGAGCTTAGTGTTGCTTTAAACGACGAATTTATAAATAACTATAGAGCAGACGGACTTATTCTGTCAACACCTACAGGCTCAACTGCGTACTCACTTTCAGCAGGCGGTCCGGTTATTGAACCGCATATGAAGTGTATTTTGCTTACCCCAATTTGTCCTCAGTCACTTTCGTCACGCTCCGTTCTATTTGCAGATGATTCCCATATTACGGTAACTCCGATAATGGGAGATGACAACGACATTTTTGTTACCGTTGACGGAATCAAGTCGGTTAAACTTGAACAGGGCGATTGCGTAAGCGTAAAGAAGTCAGGTATTACAGCCAATTTTATAAAGCTTAATCAAAAGAATTTTTACAGAATATTGAACGATAAGCTTAGCGAGAGGAGGAAGTAAATTTGAAAAAGGGACGACATTCAAAAATAATCGAGTTAATTCGAACAAATGAAATAAGCACCCAAGACGAACTTCTTTTGCGGCTCAAAGACAGCGGCCACAATGTAACTCAGGCAACGGTGTCAAGGGATATTAAGGAATTAAACTTAATTAAGCTTATGTCAAAAAGCGGAAAGTACTGTTATGCCACATCCTCGTCAAAGCCTTCAGACGTAAAGTCTAATTTAGTACCCCTCTTTTCAAGTTCTGTGGTATCTGTTGAATATGCACAGAATTTAGTGGTAATAAAAACCGTTCCCGGTATGGCACAGGCGGTTTGCACATCCATTGATGCAGCAAATTTTGAAGAAATTATTGGCTCGATAGCAGGTGATGACACAATTTTTTTGGCTGCCAAAAGTACGGAAACGGCAATAAGTGTTTCGTCAAAATTAAAGGTTATGTCATATTGACAAAGGGTACAGGGTGTTGGTATGTTATCTAATATTTATATTGAAAATGTTGCGGTTATTGAAAAGGCAAGCATTGATTTTGATACCGCCTTTAATGTTCTGACAGGTGAAACAGGTGCAGGTAAGTCTATCATTATTGACTCAATAAATGCTGTTATGGGTCAAAGAGTTTCAAGGGACTTAATCCGTTCAGGTGCATCGTCAGCATTTGTAAGTGCAACCTTTACCGAGGTGTCTGACAAAATTTGCAGTATTTTTGCCGAACTTGGGTACGATGCAGAGGACTCCTCTTTTATTTTGCAAAGGCAAATTACCTCTGCAGGCAAAAACGTGTGCAAAATTAACGGCAGGCCCGCTCCATTATCTGTTTTAAAAAAGGCAAGTGCTCATCTTATCAATATTTACGGTCAGCATGAGGGGTATGACTTCATGACTGTCGAAAGCCATATTTCATATATTGACGCACTTGGCGACTATGATGTGCAGCTTGACGATTACCGCCAAAAATTTGAGAAGTATTCGGAATTAAGAAAAAAGCTGACATCTGCAAAAGACGATATTCAAGACCGTGAGAGGAAAATAGACCTTTTGCAATATCAGATAAATGAGATTGAGGAGGCAGACCTTCAAAGCGGAGAGATAGAAGAACTTGAATCAAGACGAACTATGCTGCTTAACAGTGAAAAAATTAAGAACGGAATAGCCTATGCTTACTCTGAGTTGATTGGTGATGACGAAGAGGGAATCCTTTCACGGCTTGATACTGTGTCGGATAATCTTAACGAAATTGCCGAGCTTTATCCGGATATTTCAGAGCTTGCTCAAAGGGTTCAGTCTGCATATTTGGAATTACAGGACTGCAATTATGAGCTTCGTGATACAATAGACGATGTTGACATGGATCCCGAAGAACTGGAGGAAATTGAAGAAAGACTTGACTTGATTCGTTCACTGTGCAGAAAATACGGCAATTCGGTAGAAGAAATTGTGGATTTTTGTTTCAGTGCCAAAAAGCAGCTTAACGAACTCATTGAGTTTGATATAAACAAAGAAAAGCTTGAAAAGCAGTATGCGGAAGCACTGAAGGCAGTCAAAATGTCAGCTAAAGAGCTTTCAAAACGCAGAACAGAGTGTGCGAAAACATTTGCAAATGATGTTATAAAAGAGATGCGTTATCTCGATATGCCAAATGTAATTATGGTTCCAAGCATTACTGCCTGTGAGTTTAACGAGTACGGCTGTGACAATCTTGAACTGTTGATTTCCGCAAACCCCGGTGAAGAACCCAAGCCGATTTCAAAGATAGCGTCGGGCGGTGAACTGTCGAGAATAATGCTTGCCATAAAAAGCATTATAGCAGATAAGGACGGCATAGGGACATTGATATTTGACGAAGTTGATGCAGGAATCAGCGGTTCGGCGGCGTCAAAGGTTGGCAGAAAGCTAATGGAGTTGTCGCAGAATCATCAGGTTCTGTGCGTTACTCATCAGGCACAGATAGCTGCACTTGCAGATGCACATCTGTTTATCAGTAAAAGTGTTTCGGACGGACGCACGTTTACAAAGGTACGGGAGCTTAACTTTGACGAAAGAAAGTATGAACTTTCCCGAATTATTGACGGCGATAATCCGTCCGAGCTTGCATTGCAGCACGCAGAGGAAATGCTCAAGCTGTCACCGCAAAACAAAAGTTAATTTGGCGGCAATATCATACGAGAGGAAGATTAACCAATGAGGAAAATACCGTTCAGTCCTCCTGATATAACGGAAGCAGAAATAAATGAAGTTGTAGATGCTCTAAAATCCGGCTGGATTACAACAGGTCCGAAGACTAAAGAGTTGGAGCGTCTTGTTGCAGAAAGATGCCATACCTCAAGGGCTGCCTGTCTTAATTCCAACACTGCGTGTTTGGAACTTACACTGAGAATTTTAGGTATAGGTGAGGGTGATGAGGTAATAGTGCCCGCCTATACCTATACAGCAAGTGCAAGTGTTATAGACCATATTGGTGCATCTATAGTCATGGTTGATTGTGAAAAGGACAAATTTACAATGGATTACGAACAGCTTAAAAAGCTGATAACAGATAAAACCAAGGCTGTAATTACGGTTGACCTGTTCGGAATTCCCTGCGATTATGACAGAATTTTTGAGATAGTTCAACGCAAGAGAGCCTTGTTTTGTCCGAGCAATAACACTATACAAAGG
>CAMWIZ010000031.1 GCA_947174455.1 uncultured Clostridia bacterium
GCTTTGTATAAATTTTCTTTTTAAACTTTGTCTAACTTTTTGGGGTCAGTTCATTTTTTATGAAATGACGCTTTTGCTTGCATCCTTTCTTCTCTTTGCCTTGTTTTCATAAAGCATTAAGTCAGCCGCAGACAGCATTTTGTTAAGTTCCAAATCAGGCGACCACTTATTCACAGAATATCCGATAGACAATTCAACATAGTACGGCTTGTCAGAACCTTGGTTGAACATCTTGCTTTCGGCCACTATCCGGTTACAAATACTCTTACCCAAATCTTCCCTTGATATTATCGCCAAAGCCGCAAACTCGTCTCCGCCGATTCTTCCGATTATATCAGTGCTTCTCAGACTTGCCCTTAAGTACTCAGCCGCCTTGCTTATGGCGAAATCCCCCTCCTGATGTCCGAACTGGTCATTTATTTGTTTTAGGTGATCCAAATCCGCATACAGGCAAAGCAAATAACAATTTTTCGCTTGAGCCATACGATTAATTGCCTTTTCAATAAAGCCACGCCTGTTGTACAGTCCTGTCAACTCGTCTTTCTCAGAAATCATGCTCAGAATTTCATTCTTGTTTTTCAGCAGAATCATTGCCTGTTCCAGTTCACCTTGAATTTCACGCTGTTTTTTAGTCAACGCAATAAACTGGAAGGCACTGCCTATATGCAGGCTCACACTATACATACTGGTTATATTGTCAGGCGTCATTTGACATACAAGTAATCCGTAATTCGCTTTATCTGAGAAAAGCGAATACATAGCAATATCACTGCAATCATTAAATTCAATGATATCCATAAGTCCGTTTTCTTTATTTAACTTGGTGCGTTTTCCCACATAGCTTATGATGCCGTTTTCAATCTTACACATAAGGTCAAGCTCTTCAGGACAACTCCAGTCGCTTATTTTGTTATTGATAACAGGCTCGGGCAGCAAAAACAAGTACGCATTTTCAATCCTCATAAATCTAAGTCTTTCCATTAAACCGCAGTACATCTGCTTTTCATCATCAATATGAGTAATAAGCTCTCTGGTAATAAACGGTGTTGTCCAAATATTTCTTTGCAGATTATCGACCTGATCTTTTGCACACAAATCCATAGTAGAAGTGGAAACATCAAGCATATGCAGCATAATGTCAGACAACTCTGCCCGCCTTGATTTATTCTGCTGTGAAAACATTATATCGGAAATCTTGTGACCGAACTCGGTCTGAAAATCCTTAGAGTTAATTTTTTCGGAACGAATCAGTTCTCTCATGGACAAGTCAAGATATTCAATGTCATAGTTTAATCCATTGTTGCTTGCATAAACCGTAAGAACATGCAAAAACATATTTTTGACAACCTCATGTACATGAATTTCGTCTGCAATGCTGCTCTTGTATCGGCTTACTCTGCGGAGAATATCCTCGCTCATATTCTCCGCAATAACCGACAAATCGCCGTCAAGTGAAAGAAGCGGTTTACTATGAAGGATTTCCTTGCCGCTTCCGCAGGACTCTCTGTGTTTGAAGTAAACGGGGGCTTTCGCTGAGGAATAATCTCCATTCTGCAGCATATCTATTGCTTTATTTATTGCCATATATCCGAGATCATATGTATTTTGCTCAACCGTAGTCAAGGCAGGCATGGCAGATTTAGCCTCCTGAATATCGTCAAAACCGGTAATGGCTATATCCACACCGGGAACAAGCCCCCTCAGCTTGCACTCCTCATAGCCTGACAGTGCCATGGTATCATTTGCACAAACTATACCGTCTATATCGGGGTTATTGTCAAGTATTCTGCCAAATAATTTTGCTGAATTTGCCGAGTAGTCACCGTATTCTATTAAGCTGCTTTCTATAGGCAAATCTCTCTCATTAAGAAAGCTCAAATATGCGTCTAAACGCTCTCTTGCATCCTTGTTGTTTTCCTTAGGTCCTCCTAAGAAGCCTATTTTTTTGCATCCATGGCAGTCAACCAAATGCTCCATACATTTTCTGATGCCGTCCGCATTATCGGATATAACATTAGTATAGTCCGCATACTCATCACCAATGACAAGCATGGGAATATCCAAATTCTTAAACCTTTTAAAGAAATCTTCTTTTGACTCACCCATATACAAATAAAACGTAGAATAAGCAACTATAAGCAAATCCAGTTTGCCCAGGTTGGCATAATCAAATACTGTATTGAATTGAAAAAGGTATTTTTCAGTTTTGCTGTCGTCAATATCAAAATAGTATAATTCATCGAAGCAATTTGCATGAGCACCCATAAAGAAGATAGTCTGCACATCCTCACGCTCTGCCCCGTGGAGTATTCCGTTGAGCAAATCATCAGTATGTGTTGTGTATATATTTCCAATCAATATTCCAATATTCATTAACGATCCCCCTGTTTATATACTTCCCTACAACTACAACCGAGGTAGGCACAAGCACCAGTGCCATAATCCAAGCTAGTTTTATATTGCTGTTACAGCGACTGCAATAACGCATATCGCCGAATGGTACCTTTTATCTTTAAATTATATCACAAACTTCCTAAAAATAACATAGTAAATCGAAAATTTATATACCAATTTAACACTAATATTGGCTTGTATTTTGTCGAAATAACAAAAACTATAGTAATTTATGGTCTTGGTAAAGCTAACACAATCATTTATAAGTATTATAGGTGATATATAATTTATGTACTGTTTCAAACTACACACAAAACAAAAACCCCCGAAAACAAGCCGTTTTCGGGGGTAGTAATTTGAGAAAACTTATCTCTTTGAGAACTGTGGTGCTCTACGAGCTGCCTTAAGACCGTATTTCTTACGCTCTTTCATTCTTGGGTCACGAGTGAGGAAGCCTGCCTTTTTAAGGATAGGACGAAGATTCTCGCTGTCGTACTGGAGCAATGCTCTTGATACGCCGTGACGGATTGCACCGGCCTGACCTGTTACGCCACCGCCTGCAACTGTGCAAACTATATCAAACTTCTCTGCTGTATCTGTGAGAGCAAGAGGTTGTCTAACGATTAACTTAAGTGTTTCAAGACCAAAGTAATCATCGATATCTCTGTTATTGATTGTAATTTTGCCTGTACCCTGATAAATTCTAACTCTTGCAACAGAACTCTTTCTTCTGCCTGTGCCATAGAAATAAGGTGCCTTATCGTACATAATTATTGTCCTCCTTCCTTACTTATCCCAAACTTCGGGCTTTTGTGCAGCATGGATATGCTCTGAACCCTCAAACAAACGCAGTCTGAGCAAAGCATCTCTGCCAATTGTGTTGCTTGGAATCATGCCCTTAACAGCAAGTTCCATAGCCTTTGTCGGCTTTGTAGCCATCAATGTGTCATAACGTGTTTCCTTAAGGTGACCGATATAACCTGTGTGACGCTGCCACTTCTTCTGTGTAAGCTTGTTACCTGTAAGAACTGCCTTATCGCAGTTAATAATGATTACGTGATCGCCACAATCAACGTGTGGTGTAAATGTAGGCTTGTGCTTGCCTCTGAGCAGAACAGCAGCCTGTGCAGCTGTACGACCGAGCGGCTTGCCTGCTGCGTCAAGAATGTACCACTTGCGTTCAACTTCGCCCTTTTTTGCCATAAAAGTTGACATAGTCTTTTCCTCCTAAACGTATTGTAAGTATTTGCGAAAGCGTTCTTTCGCAATCGTGCTTAATGATAATATCACAGCTTTTGCCTTGTGTCAACAGCTTTTTGTAATTTTTTAATTTACTTTTATAAAAACTCTCATATTCTCTTTAATACTCTCATATTCTCCGACATACTCCCGTGCTATTTTTAAAAAACTTTATCTGTACAACCTGATAAAATGTAGTATTGATGCGGTTTATACTTGCTAAAGTGTTTTTACCGAAAAAAATATATCCGTGTTTAGGTTCAGGAAATGACCTTTCGGCAGAAAATACTGTATAGGTGCATTGTATTTACTACATCAAATTTCACGCACTAAAAACAGGAGCATATTTACATCCGATACAAAAACGACATAAATATGCTCAGTAAAGTTTTATTTAATTGTTAAATACTATCCTTATTAGACTTCCGTACTATTATCACCCAAGCACCCACTAATACACCTGATTGGGACTATCCCTTCGTTTGCTCCTGTACTTCCTCGGCATCGGCATTTGACGGAACAGGCACTGTCACTTTATCCTGATACTTTTTCTCCAAACGGGTATATATTCCGCTGATGATAAAACAAATTATTCCTCCGATAATGAACGACACTACTCTTTCAACGCTGTTTGAAGATGTTATGTCTATTGTTATAAGCTTAATAACAAACAGAATAACCACAACTAAGCCATACACTCGCAAGCCTTTTGACTGCAAAACAAATCCCATTATTATACATATAAGTGCCGTAATCATACCGACTATACTCATTATGTAAGTAGCTGACAATGTATCGGACAGACCGCTTGTTACACTGCAAACGAAAACTGTAAAAATCAAGCCTGAACCAATTTCCATAGATGTGTTTTTAGAAAGAAGTGCCCTGTATGCCTTTACGGAAAACAAAGCCGCTGCTGAAATAATAAGCAAGAAATACCTTATCATTTCATTGTTATGTTCCTTCGCCGAGCTTATATACATACAGCTTATCAATATGAGAATTAACGAACCTATCGTAGTCGTCACATAAAAAACTCTTTCACTATTATCCTTTTTGTTACACACAACAAGAACCAAATGTATCATTATCAGTATTACTAAGGCTATTACATCGCCCCAGTCGCCTGCTACTGTTATTGATAATACAAAAGTATTGCACCACAGGTATATTATCATCTTGTAAAGCTCTGAAAGTCGGGGGCTGCCTTCCCTGCTGCTTGCAGAAGCAAGCATGCCCAAAACAGTCGTAACTGCCGCAGCTAAAATAACCGCACAGCAAGTATTAAACAACACAGCCGCTTCATTGGTCATATATCTGTAGCTTCCGTTAATTGAAAAGCCGTTGTGTATAAAGCTGTTAAATCCGCCGAACACCATTATCGCCATAATTGATAGTGACGCACAGTTCATGATTACCCTAAGGTAGCTTCTTTCTCCTTTTCCGTAGTGAATCATGTACAGCACTACGTGTATAAGCATGATAACATATATTGCAGCTATGAACTTAAATCCAACCGCATTCATCAAAGATGCCACAGCGGCTGTTACCCATAAATAAAGAATCGTTTTATATATTAGGGGGTCGCCTGTTTTATCTTTTTTGCTTGTTACTGCCAACATACCTATAGCCACCGCTACAGCCGCAGCCAACAGTACCGCAAAACAGGTATTAAACACAACTGCAACCTCATTGGTCATATATCTGTAGTTTCCGTTAATTGAAAAGCCGTTGTGTATAAAGCTGTTAAATCCGCCGAACACCATTATCGCCATAATTGATAGTGACGCACAGTTCATGATTACCCTAAGGTAGCTTCTTTCTCCTTTTCCGTAGTGAATCATGTACAGCACTACGTGTATAAGCATGATAACATATATTGCAGCTATGAACTTAAATCCAACCGCATTCATCAAAGATGCTACAGCGGCTGTTACCCATAAATAAAGAATTGTTTTATATATTAGGGGGGCGCCTGTTTTATCTCTTTTGCTTGTTACTGCCAACATACCGATAGCTACCGCAACAGTCGCAGCCAACAGTACCGCAAAACAGATATTAAACACAACTGCAACCTCATCGGTCATATATCTATAGCTTCCGTTAATTGAAAAGCCGTTATGTATAAAGCTGTTAAATCCGCCGAACACCATTATCGCCATCATTGATAGTGATGCACAGTTCATGATTACCCTAAGGTAGTTACTTTTTCCGTTTCCGTAGTGAAGCATGTACAGAACAATGTGTATAAGCATGATAACAAATATCACAGCTGTGAACTTAAATCCGATTACACTCATAAAAGAGGCTATGGCTGCTGTTACCCATAAATAAAGAATTGTTTTATATATTAGAGGGTCGCTTTCCTTATCCTTTAACAGCATCCTTACCCACAGGTAAACAATAGTACAGCTTACAAGCAGTATGTATGCCGCTGTCACTAAAATAAACACAGTTGTATTGTCAAACATATTTCTCATATCATTAAAGCCGAACAATACCATTATGCCCATAATTGACAGCGAGAAGGCATTTATAATACCGCCCAATATTCGGCCTGTGTTCTTTGCGTAACAGATAACCTGCAGAACAATATGCAGTACGGTCCATGCAAGCAAAACGAAGATAAAACTATTACCTGCCGAAAGTATAATTGATGATGTGGCAAGAACAGACCAAATATATCCGTACAACTTGTATGAAAGCAATGACTGTTTGCGTGATTCCTCATCTTTTATGTGGTACATAATAAACAGCAGCACCGCAACAAGCAGAGCGTGAAGCACACATACAGGAATCATTTCCACCCTTGCTGTTTCGCCTAAATATGTGTGTCGGCCAGACCACAGTATAGAAACATAGCCTAACGGGATGGTAAACAGAGCATCCATGCCAAGCAGAATTAACGCAATGCTTTCCATATGCTTGTTGTGCGTCAAACGCCATACAAGCACCACAGCAGCAGCAACGGCAACGACAAATGTAAACACATTTTTAAATGTACTTACGTTAAATACAATTATTGCAAGAGCTTGTGTAAATGCTAAGAAATAGAGTGAAATAGTTTCTAATGACGGGTTAAAGCTAAGCTTTATTCCCATAATAACCGTCAGAATGGTATGTGCAATAATTACCGCCGTGAATACAGCAAAGGTTATACTTGACGCCTTTATGTATGAGTAACCTGCCATTTTTGTCAGACACACAGCAAATACAACATAAATGTTAAATACAGCACTCGCTACCCACAATGACTTGTTAATAACATGGACTGCATTACTGAAGTCACGATTAGACACAAGATTAACCATATTGCCTGTTTGCTCGCTTTTTAACTTAGTTGCGGACACAGAAAGCAGGTACGACAGGAACGACATACCTATGAACTGAAATACAAACAGTCCCAAAACTGTGTTCACAGAAATACCGCACGTTCCGAAAAACAAATGCAGCCCCCTAACCATGCTTGCAGATGAGTAAAGCATAGCTACCATAGATGTAAGCAGACCGAAACGATACGTCTTTCTGCAACAGAATATATTTCCCACGATTATAACAGCTATGGAAACAGCTTGATAAATAACAGGTAAAAGTATTCTATCTTCAGAGAAGCCCAGTGCAAAGACAAATCCAACGGAAATCATCATTCCTGCGTGGGCGGTTACGCTAAGCACAAGGGAGTCAAGCTTTTTGGAAATAACAAGCGTTACTGCCGTCCACACAATAAGCAGGGCAAACGAGGCAACATCGCTTATAGCATGAAAATACATATGCGTCAAGAGTATGGAGATAAACAACGAACCCAAACCGCAGCCTGTCAAACCGAGTGAGAAAAATGTTCTGTGCTTTTTTGTAAGCCAAATACCAAAGGCAGTGGCACTGCCACATACAAAATACATTATCGCTATTCTTAGGGGACTTGGTATATCCAGTGTACCAAGGAAAATAAGTCCAATGTAAATCAGGACAGAAGCAAATATGCTGAAAACTCTTGCCCCAAGCAAACTTTCCAAAGTAAACTTCGCTTTCTTTGGCTTTTCCTTCTGTTGATTTTTTGGGAGATCTGTTGGGTGAAGCTTCTGCGTTTTTTCGTTTTTCTGTATAGGTGCATACGGCTGTGCAGGTACTGTCGGCGGCACTTTATTACTTGCAGGAAATTCAGCAGATGCAGGTATTGGACGGTACCCCTCCGATTCCATCCTTGGCGGTATTGGTGCATATGGCTGTGCAGGTACTGTCGGCGGTACTTTATTACTTGCAGGAAATTCAGCAGATGCAGGTATTGGACGGTACCCCTCCG
>CAMWIZ010000032.1 GCA_947174455.1 uncultured Clostridia bacterium
TGCGAGAGGAGTGAGAGTTATGCTGTCACAATCAGAGCAAAAACCAAATATATTGATTGTTGATAACTCATCAGACAAGAATAATTCTTTGTCTGATATTCTCACTTTTAAATACAATATTCTTTTGGAAAAAAACTGTGATAAAGCCTTTGATACAATAAGGAGTATGCAGGACAAACTTTCTCTGATTCTACTTGATGTATCAAAGTCTGTATCAGACGGTTTCCACCTTCTTAACCTTGTGAATAAGTACAGACTTGTTGATAAAATACCTATCATTATGATATCTGCAGATAGTTCGGAGGATGTTGTGGAGCAGGCGTTTGCCCTAGGAGTAATGGATTTTTTTATCCGACCATTTGTGCCGCATATTATATTGCAGCGTATCTCCAATACTCTCATGGTTTTTAATAAGCAAAATGACTTGATGGATTTAATTGCAGACCAGGTTTATGAAAAACAAAAACAGCAGGATCTGATGATAAACGTGCTTAGCCATATTGTTGAAGTAAAAAACGGCGAGAGCGGTATACACGTTTTGCATATAAATACAGTCACGAGAATTTTGCTTGCGACACTTGTAAAAAAGACTGATAAGTATAATCTAACCGCAAGGGATATAGAACTCATCAGTTCAGCATCATCTCTGCATGATATAGGAAAAATGTACATCCCTGAAAGTGTACTCAATAAACCAAGTCAGCTAAACGATGAGGAGTATGCTATTATGAAGCTCCACACCGAGTACGGTGCGGGTGTGCTTAAGGATATGTATGCTTATCATGATGAGCCTCTGTTGAATTATGCGTATGAAATTTGTCGTTGGCATCATGAACGCTATGACGGCAGAGGGTACCCAGATGGACTTAAAGGTGAAGAAATACCCATATCCGCACAAGTTGTTTCCGTTGCAGATGTATACGATGCCTTAACGAGTGAGCGTGTTTATAAAGATGCTTATTCGTCTGAAAAGGCTGTCAAGATGATTTTAAACAAGGAATGCGGTGATTTTAATCCGCTGCTTTTAGAGTGTTTGGTTGAGTCTATTGACACTATAAAGAAAGAGCTTGATTTTAAATCAATTTCTGAACAAAAGAACAAGGAAACACGCAGGGTTATTGACGAATTGAAGCATTATACCGACAAGAGTGTCTCTACACGGACGGTGCTTGCACTGAACCATGAGCATAAGAAAAACAGCTTCTTTACATCAATATCCGACGGTATACAATTTGAATATTTTATTGATGCCGCAGAACTTATCATTACCGAAAAAAAAGACGACGAAATTTACGATAGAATTATTCATGATCCTATACATAACAAGAGAATCATGGCAAGCTGGGACAGGGAGATTTTCAATAAGTTTGTTAAAATTCTGAGAGAGGTTACTCCGGAAGACCCAATAGTTAGCTTTAAGTGCCTTTATGGTGAGAAAACAAAGCGGTGGTTTAGGTTTGACTGCTGTTGTTTGTTTTCATCAGAAGGTGCACCGATTTGCACAAGCATAATAGGCAGAGCGAAAGATATTCACGCAGAGCATGAAAAACTAATACGATTGGAGGAACAGTCAAATCGAGATTCGCTGACAGGTTTCTACAACGAACAGTATGCACAGTATTGCATTAAGCGGAGAATAAAAGACGACTCTGTACGTAATTATACCATGACATTATTTGACATAGATAATTTTAAGGGTGTTAACGAACGCTATGGGCATCATGTCGGCAATGAATTTCTCAGTACTCTTGCCGGTGAAATAAGCAGACAAGTGGGTAAAGACGATATCCTCTCAAGAATTGGCGGAAATGAGTTCATGTTGTTTGTTGAGAACGTAGAGAATGTGAAGGATTATATAAAAAATATTTTTGACAGCGTAGATTATCTGCTTGAAAAATGGTCCGTGTCACTAAGTATTGGCATTAGTAAGTCAGATAAGCCGTTCGGTGAATACGATAATTTGTTTTGGCAGGCCGAACAAGCACTTTACCGCTGTAAACGTGACCCAAAGCAGAAGTATATTTTTTATAACGATAATACAAACGATAATTTATCTAAAGAAATCACGGAAAATGTCAGCGTGGTATAATGAGTTTCTGTGCTTTGTCTGTCAGAAGTATTATTTTTCTTTATGTGGATTAAACACTAATTAACGTATTGATTATACTTGTTACTTTTTTGAATTTGTGGTAAAATTATTGGCATGGCCTTGAAGATAAAGCTAATAATATAGTAAGAAGGTCTTATTGTAAGCTTTGGATTGGTACTTTGCCGCAAATTTATGCATCTGTAAAGTTTGTAAAATAATACTAAGGGGTGTCATTGCTTGAATAAAATTGATTTTGTTATGATATGGGTGGACGGCAACGATCCTGAGTGGCGAAAGGAAAAAAGAATGTATGACTCGTCCGCCGAGGGAGTCGATGATACCGAGGTTCGCTACAGAGACTGGGATAACTTACAGTATTGGTTCAGGGCAGTGGAAAAGTTTGCTCCCTGGGTTAACAAAATTCACTTCGTTACATGGGGGCATCTTCCAAAGTGGCTCAATAAAGATAATCCAAAGCTACATATTGTAAATCACAGGGATTATATACCTGCTGAGTACTTACCTACATTTAACTCCCATACCATTGAGCTTAACTTACATAGAATTGAGGGACTTGCTGAGCAGTTTGTTTATTTTAATGACGACTTTTTTGTGACTGCTCCTGTATGTCCTGAGGACTTTTTTAAGGATAACCGTCCGATGGATACCTATGGCCTTGATTGCATCTATTTCAATAAGAGCAGTGCAGGACACTTTAATGGCAATAATATTACTGTAATCAACTCTCATTTTAATCGAAAAGAGGCCATGCGAAAGAACTTTTCAAAATGGTATACTCCCAAAAATGGTATTAAGAGAGTTGTAAAAACTGCTGCACTCAGTATGTGGCCTTGGTTTCCGGGGATGTATTATAACCATCTTGCAAGTAACTTTTTAAAAAGTACATATCAAAAAGTTTGGGAGATAGAGGGAGAATATTTGAACGAGGTTTGCAAAGATAAATTTCGTTCACAACTTAATTGCAATCAATGGTTAATGAAGTTTTGGCAGCTCGCCGAGGGTGTAGCTGAACCGAGAAGTACAAGCATAGGAAAATGCTTTCACCTCAAGGACACTAACTTTGCTGAAATGCTTAATGCAATAGAAACCGGCAGATATAAGCTGATTTGTATTAACGATACCGAAAATGTTTCTGATTTTGAAGTAAAAAAAGAGCAGGTAATAAATTCTTTTTCAAAACTTCTTCCTGAAAAGTCAAGCTTTGAAAAATAGCTGAATACTTTAATAAATAGTGAATTTTGGGTAATAGTGTTTACTTTTTGCCAAAAATTTTATATAATAAATAATACATTATGGACCTTGGGGGAGGTTTGTATTCCGCTTGGTCAGTTGTTGTGCTTTTGTTTGAAAGTACTTATTTAATAAAGAAAAATATGAACAGGGAGGAATCCACTATGGGTTACACTATCGCACAAAAGATTATTAAGGAACATCTTCTGAGCGGTGACATGACTGTTGGAAGTGATATTGGTTTAAAAATCGACCAAACACTCACACAGGACGCTACGGGTACCATGGCTTATCTTGAGTTTGAAGCTATAGGTATTCCCCGTGTAAAAACCGAGAAGAGCGTTGCTTACATTGATCATAACACATTGCAGACAGGCTTTGAAAATGCTGATGACCATCGTTTTATTCAGACGGTTGCTAAAAAGCATGGTATATATTTCTCAAGACCGGGTAACGGCATTTGTCATCAGGTTCATTTGGAGCGTTTCGGTGCCCCGGGAAAGACCCTTATCGGTTCTGACAGCCATACACCGACAGGCGGCGGTATAGGTATGCTTGCAATGGGTGCTGGCGGTCTTGACGTTGCTGTTGCTATGGGCGGCGGTGCTTACTACATAACAATGCCTAAAATGGTAAAGGTTAACCTTACAGGAAAACTCGGTGCTTGGGTTTCTGCTAAGGATGTCATTCTTGAGGTTCTTAGAATTATGTCTGTTAAGGGCGGAGTCGGTAAGATTATTGAGTACGCAGGCGAGGGTGTTAAAACACTCAGCGTACCTGAGCGTGCAACCATAACGAATATGGGTGCAGAGCTTGGTGCAACTACATCTATCTTCCCGTCTGATGAAATTACAAGGGAATTTTTGAAAGCGCAGGGCAGAGAAGACGTTTGGGTGGAACTCAAGTCCGACGACGATGCTGTATATGACGAGGTTATTGATATAGATCTCAGTAAGCTTGCTCCTATGGCTGCCTGTCCGCACAGCCCCGATAACGTTAAAACGATTGAAGAAATCGGTGCTAAGAAAATAGATCAGGTGTGTATCGGTTCATGTACCAACTCCAGCTACCTTGACCTTATGAGAGTTGCAGCTATTTTAAAGGGGAAAACAGTTTGTCCTACTGTTTCATTGTCAATTGCTCCTGGCTCAAAACAGGTTTATAATATGCTTGCACTCAACGGTGCTTTGGGTGATCTTATTGCAGCAGGTGCAAGAATTTTGGAGTGTGCCTGCGGTCCATGTATTGGTATGGGACAGTCACCTAACTCAGCGGGTATCTCACTCAGAACCTTTAACCGCAACTTTGAGGGACGTTCCGGTACAAAGGACGGACAAATTTATTTGGTAAGTCCGGAGACTGCAGCAGCTTCCGCACTCACAGGTGTGTTTACAGATCCACGTACACTGGGTGACGCTGTAGAAATTAAGCTCCCTGAAGAGTTCCTTATTAACGATAACATGGTTGTAGCTCCGATTGAGGAAAGCAAGATGGATACTGTTGAGGTTCTCAGAGGACCAAACATCAAGCCTTTCCCACAGACTTCTCCGCTTGAGGAAACAATCGAGGCTTCTTGTGCATTAAAGGTTGGCGACAATATTACAACTGATCACATCATGCCGGCTGGTGCCAAGATTTTGCCGCTCCGTTCAAACATTCCTGCAATTTCTCAACACTGCTTTACAGTTTGTGATACAGAGTTTCCGCAGAGAGCCCTTGCACTTGGCAAGAGCATTATAGTCGGCGGTGCAAACTATGGACAAGGCTCATCAAGAGAGCATGCCGCACTTGCTCCGCTTTATCTCGGCGTAAAGGCAGTTCTTGTAAAGAGCTTTGCAAGAATTCACAAGAGTAACCTTATCAATGCAGGTATTTTGCCACTCACTTTCTCAAATGCAGACGATTACGAGAAAATTGCACAGGGTGATGAGCTTGTAATAGCAGATGTTAAGAGCAAGCTGTTAAATGGTGAGAAGCTTGTGGTTACAAATGTAACAAAGGGCATTGATATTGAGGTTGAGTGCGAACTTACCGACAGAACAAGAGCCATTATTATTGCAGGCGGACTGCTTGACTATACAAGAGAAAACTCTTAATTTAATCAATTTCTTTCGATTAGCTGAGGCAAGGGTGTCTTTGTGTGGCATGTTTTGCCTTAGCTAAACGTGTTTTTATAATGTTTAAAATTCATTTTATAATAAAGGAGGCAGCGTCAAATTATTCATATAGTTTGACAGCGAAAACAATGGCAGATAAAATTCAAATGAAAACCCCCCTCGTTGAGATGGATGGAGATGAGATGACCAGAGTAATCTGGAAAATGATTAAGGATATTTTGCTTACACCTTACATTGACCTAAAAACAGAATACTACGATCTTGGTTTGGTTCATAGAAATGAAACTAATGATCAAGTTACAATCGACAGTGCTGAGGCTACGAAGAAGTACGGTGTAGCCGTTAAGTGTGCAACCATCACACCCAATGCAGAGAGAGTTAAAGAGTACAACTTGAAAGAAATGTGGAAGTCACCGAACGGTACTATTCGTGCAAGTCTTGACGGTACAGTATTCAGAAGTCCTATACTTGTTAAAGGTATAACACCATTTATTCCTACATGGACTAAGCCTATAACAATAGCACGTCATGCTTACGGCGATGTTTATAAAAACACTGAGATGCAAGTTGAGGCAGGCTGTAAGGCAGAACTTTGCGTAACTAAGCCTGACGGTACTGAGGAACGCTCTCTTATTCATGATTTTGCAACAAACGGAATTATACAGGGACTTCATAACCTTGACCGCAGCATAGGTAGCTTTGCCCGTTCCTGTTTTAACTACGCACTGGATTTAAAACAAGATATTTGGTTTGCAACAAAGGATACAATTTCAAAAAAATATGACCACCGTTTCAAGGACGTTTTTAACGAGATTTTTGAGACGGAATATAAAGAAAAATTCGCTCAGGCGGGCATTGAGTATTTCTATACACTTATTGACGATGCAGTTGCACGTGTAGTACGTTCTGAGGGCGGTTATATTTGGGCTTGCAAAAACTATGACGGTGATGTTATGTCCGATATGGTAGCAACTGCATTCGGCTCACTTGCCATGATGACATCTGTTCTTGTATCACCTGACGGAGTTTATGAGTACGAGGCAGCACACGGTACAGTTCAAAGACACTACTATAAGTACTTAAAGGGTGAAACAACCTCTACAAACTCTGTTGCAACACTTTACGCTTGGACGGGTGCTTTAAGGAAAAGAGGCGAACTCGACAATACACCTGAGCTTTGTGAGTTTGCGGATAAGCTTGAAAAAGCTACAGTTCAGACTATTGAGGAAGGCGTTATGACAGGCGACCTTGCACTTCTATCTAAGCTTGATAATATTCAGAAGGTTGACACGGAGACTTTCCTTGTTGAGGTGAACAAGAGATTGCAGGCAATGCTGTAATAATGTGTACAAATTCAGTTGAAAAGAGTGGGATTATTACTAATAAGGTGGAGGCTGACTTATGGCGAAGCGAGAAAACATTTCCTCATCGGTTATCAGACGTTTGCCAAGGTATTATCGTTTTTTGCTTGATTTGGAGCGTCAGGGCATTGCCCGCATAAGTTCTAAAGAGCTTGCCGTAAGAATGAGTACCACTGCATCACAGGTTAGACAGGACTTTAACTGTTTTGGTGAATTTGGTCAGCAGGGGATAGGCTACAGTGTTGAACAGCTGCGTGATGAGATTGAAACAATTCTGGGTATAAAGCAGCACTATCCGTCAATATTGGTCGGTGCAGGAAATATAGGCACTGCTATAGCTAATCAAGTAATTTTTGAGTCAAGATGCTTCGATTTGGTGGGCATTTTTGATAAGGATGTAAATAAAATTGGAAAAAAGATAAAGAATATTTCGATTATGAGTACAGACGACATTGAGTACTTTTGTAACAAAACCACAGTTATGACTGCCATACTATGTGTTCCAAAAGAGGCTGCCGAAAGTCTTTCGCACAGGCTTTATGATATTGGCATAAGAAGCTTTTGGAACTTTAGTCACTATGACTTGAGTATGAGTTTGCCTGATGTAATAGTTGAAAATGTTCATCTTAGTGATAGTCTTATGGCACTTTGTTTTCGATTGAACCAGACCCTTAATTCGGAAAAATTATGAATAAACAGGTTGAATTTTAGTATGATAGCTCCGCATAACTCTAGATGTTGTGCGGAGCTTAGTTATAGGTGCATTATGAAAATTGACAGAATAATTGCTATTCTTTCCATTCTTTCTCAGAAAGAAAAGGTCACAGCATCTGAACTGGCTGAACGTTTTGAAGTATCACGCAGAACCATTTTGCGTGATATTGAACATTTGAACCGTTCCGGGATTCCTATAGTTACAGTTCAAGGCAATGGTGGCGGTATTTCTGTAATGGAAAGCTATAGAATGGACAAAACTTTGATTTCAAGCACAGATATGCAGTCTATACTTGCAGGTCTAAAAAGCCTGGACAGTGTCAGCGGTGACAACGGATACCGTATGC
>CAMWIZ010000033.1 GCA_947174455.1 uncultured Clostridia bacterium
TTCTTGTAGGATTTATGATTTTTAAGAGGTCATTTTTATAGATACGGGAATTTCTTATGGGTTATTTATTGTGTATTTTTTGACAGTACAGTATGTTGCTGTTTGCGACTGAGAAGTTGGGTGATGTCTGTTTTTGGGGGGATAGTTGTTGGAGTTACATAACAATACATACAGCACAGCCATGACTCCAAGGGAGAAGACCGAACAGTTGGAGCTTAGCAATTTGAGCAGCTTTGCCTGTAAAAGTGTCAATTCCCTCGGCAGGGAAATTCCTGAGGAGCAGTGTCCTTTGAGAACAGTCTTTCAGCGTGATAGGGATAGAATTATCCATAGTAAGTCATTCCGCCGATTAAAGCACAAGACACAGGTGTTTTTATCGCCTGTGGACGACCATTACAGAACACGGCTGACGCATACCTTAGAGGTTGCACAGATTGCCCGAACTATCGCCCGTGCTTTGTCTATCAACGAGGATTTAACCGAGGCCATTGCTCTGGGGCATGACCTTGGACACACTCCGTTCGGACATGCAGGTGAAAGGGTTCTTGATGAGATTTCGTCAAGTGGGTTCCGTCACTACGAACAAAGTGTGCGTGTTGTTGAGCGTTTGGAAAAGAACGGACAGGGACTTAATCTTACCTACGAGGTTCGTAACGGTATTTTGTGCCACACAAAAGGAAAGCAGGCAGATACACTTGAGGGCAGAGTTGTAAGAATTGCCGACAGAATAGCATATATAAATCATGATATTGATGATGCAGTCCGTGCGGGTGTTATAACTCTTGACGATATACCACGGTTATATCTGGATGTGCTCGGCTTTACAACCAGCAGTCGAATCAATACCATCGTCCTTTCCATTGCCGAAAGCACAGTTGGCGAAAATTTGCAGATGTCCGACAGGGTTGAGCAGTGCTACAACGACCTTCACGACTGGATGTACAAGAACGTTTATCTCATTCCTTATGCAAAGGCGGAGGAACGTAAGGTGCCGAATATTATAAAATCGCTTTACAGTTACTACATTAAAAATATTTCCGATTTGCCCACTGACTTGCTTTTGGTGGCAGAGTCGGACGGTGAGGAACGTGCTGTAATTGACTATATAGCAGGAATGACAGATAACTTTGCTATAGATATGTATAAACAGTTGTTTATACCAAAGTCGTTTGGCGGTTAGTGTTGAACAATAAAGTCCTAGCTCCATTTCAAAACGGCAGGAGGTGAGAAGCATGGCTTTGCCAAGTGAATTTATGCAGGAGCTGCGTTTGAGGAGTGATATATCTCAGGTGGTTTCAGGGTATGTTAATCTGCACAGACGTGGAAAAATTTCTGTCGGACTTTGTCCGTTTCACGGGGAAAAGACACCGTCCTTTACAGTCTATCCTGCTACGGAGTCCTTTTATTGCTTTGGCTGCGGTGTGGGCGGTGATGTGGTAAGCTTTATAATGAGAATAGAAAATTTGGACTATATAGATGCCGTTAAGCTTCTCGCACAGCGTGCAGGTCTGGAGATGCCGCAGGAATCATCCTATGATGATTCCATGCAAAGGCTTAGGCTAAGGGTTCTTGAGGCAAACAGAGAGGCGGCTCGCTTCTTTCATTCCCAGCTTCATACTCCACAGGGAAAAGCAGGACTTGAATATTTACACGGCAGGCAGCTTTCTGACGGAACTATACGTTCATTTGGACTCGGCTTTGCACCCGATTCGTGGCGTTCGCTTACAAATCATTTGCTTGACAAGGGATTTAATTCCTCTGAACTGGTTCAGGCAAATCTTGCCATGCAATCCAAAAAGGGTGACATTTACGACAGATTCAGAAACAGGGTTATGTTTCCAATAATCGACACAAGGGGCAACGTTATAGCGTTCGGCGGGCGAATTATGACGGATGAAAAGCCAAAGTATCTTAACACCTCGGATACGGTTGCGTTTAAGAAGAGCAACAATCTTTTTGCACTTAATCGGGCTAAAAATTCAAAGTCGGATAAGTTGATTTTGTGCGAGGGTTATATGGATGTTATAGCACTTCATCAAGCGGGTTTTGATTTTGCGGTCGCTACTCTCGGTACGTCGTTAACCTCGGAACAGGCGGTTGTCATTAAACGGTACACCAATACAGTAGTGATATGCTATGACTCTGACGAAGCAGGACAAAAGGCAACGGCACGTGCGATTGAAATCCTGCGTCGTGCGGGTTTGGATATTCATGTTTTGACTATACCTGACGGAAAAGATCCTGATGAGTTTATAAAAAAGCATGGCGACAGTGGAGCCTACAGGTTTAGAATGCTTTTGGAGAACAGCGGAAATGACCTTGAATACAAGCTAACTAAGTTGAAGGAAAAGTACGACATGAACACGGCTGACGGCAGAGCTAAGTATGTAAACGCCGCAGCGGTTCTGCTTGCAGGGGTAAGAAATTCAATTCAACGTGACGTGTATATTGGCGAACTTGCCCATGAGTACAATGTAACAACTGAGAGTGTAGAGCGTACTGTTAATTACGAACTGAGGAAACGTGCTAAGGCAAGCAAAAAAGATGAGTTTGCAAATGCACAAAAGCAGTTGACAAATGAGGGACTTGCACCTATTGCGGGACAACGTATCACAGGTGCATTGCGTGTTGTAAGGGCGGAAGAAGCTTTGATAGCTTACTTAGTAAATAATCCGGACATGGCAGGAAAGGTTACACAAAGCTTGCCGCCGCAAAAATTTGTTACGGAGTTTAACAGACGTGTTTATTCTGAGGTTACTTCACGCATATTAAATGGTGAGTCGGCAATGCTTATGGATATTTCTCCGGAATTTTCGGCAGAGGAAATTTCAAGGATAGCCAAAATTTTATCAAACTATAATGTCGATATTGCTACTCCGAAGGCATGTATGGAATATGTTGATATAATTCTTGAGGAAAGCAATAAGATGACCCCTAAAGAGATAACAGCCACTATGTCAAACGAAGAAATAAATAGATACTTTAAATGGCTTGGACAAGCTAAAAAATCTAAAAGGAAACCGAATTGATACGACTGTGGATTCTTTTAAAATTATGGGACTATATAAAGCGGGGTTTACGTCTTAACAAGGAGTAAGTCCTTTAACCGACGGTTTAGAGTGTCGGAAAACCTTAATGCAGCACTGCACGGTACAGGCATGCTGTGCTGCTAAGAAAAATATGAAGAGTAAGTTGCACGGTACTGTAATTTGCACCGTGTGCGAAAAGGAAAGGAAATGGTGAACTATGGCTGTTGCACAGACACCGGACAAGAAAACTATTATCAGAGAGCTTACAGAGCAGGGCAAGGCAAAGGGACAGCTAAGCACAAAGGATATACTTGATGCTATAGGTGAAATTGACTTTGACCCCGAACAGCTTGAAAAGTTTTATGACACTTTAGAGGGCTTGGGTGTTGAGATTGTTGAGGATTTTGATGATATTCCGCTTGACAACATTGAACTTGAGCTTGCGGCAAACGGAGAAACCGCAGCTGCCGAGCCTGCTGACGGTTCTGTTACCATTGATGACCCTGTAAAAGTTTATCTGAAGGAAATAGGTCGTGTTCCGCTGCTTACATCTGAAGAGGAAATAGACCTTGCTATCAGAATCAAGGAGGGTGACAGTGCAGCTAAGAAAAGACTTTCGGAAGCAAACCTCAGACTTGTTGTAAGTATTGCAAAGCGTTACTTGGGCAGGGGGATGCAGTTTTTGGATTTGATTCAAGAGGGAAATCTCGGTCTTATAAAGGCTGTTGAAAAGTTTGACTATACAAAGGGCTTTAAATTTTCAACCTATGCCACATGGTGGATAAGACAGGCCATAACAAGGGCGATTGCAGATCAGGCAAGAACAATCAGAATCCCTGTTCATATGGTTGAAACAATCAATAAGGTTAAAAAGGTTTCCAGCCAGCTTTTGCATACAAATGGTCATGAACCGTCAGCAGAGGAAATTTCAGAGGTTTTGGATATGCCCGTTGATAAAGTTAGGGAAATTATGCGTGTCGCACAAGAACCGGTATCACTTGAAACACCTATCGGTGAGGAAGAGGACAGCCACTTGGGTGATTTTATCCCCGATGACGATGCCCCCGCACCTGCAGATGCGGCAAGCCATACCTTGCTGAGGGAACAGCTTTCTGAGGTTCTTGACACACTTACACCGAGGGAGGAAAAGGTTCTCAGACTGCGTTTCGGTTTGGAGGATGGACGCTCACGCACTCTGGAAGAAGTTGGCAAGGAGTTTAACGTAACAAGGGAGAGAATAAGGCAGATTGAAGCAAAGGCATTGCGTAAGCTCAGACATCCGAGCAGGAGCAAGAAGCTTAAAGACTTCCTTGACTGATATTCGGTATAGATTAAATAATGCAAACTGTTTTTATTGTATAATTCTGATATAAAAGTATACAGATCAAAGTATTATTACCGTGTTTGGTCGGTGCTTTGCGATATATGTATTACCTCCGAGTGAAAGGGGATTATACTATGGTAACCTACGATGAAGCGGCAGCAATGCTTGAGGCGGTGCTTGACGAAGTTCCTGATGAGCTTTTTAAGGGACTTAGCGGAGGAGTTATACTTGCAGAGGAGTTTAAACTCCACCCAAAAAGTATTCCTCAAAGACCGCTATACATAATGGGAGAGTACCGCAATAACTCGCTTGGCAGAAATATAGTGCTTTATTATGGATCCTTCAGCAGGGTTTTTGCCTATCGTACAAGGCAGGAATTTGAGGATAGGCTCAGGCATACCTTTAAGCATGAGCTTAGACATCATTTGGAGAAAATGTCGGGTATAAACACACTTAATAAATATGATGACGATAAAATGGCTATGTATGAAATGGGTATGGATATAAACAATTTTTCTGAGCCACCTATAGGGTGAGATTGGTTAAAATGATATTTTTTTCAAATTTGTCTGTTACATAATAGAATAAATATTGACTTTATTCTCGGTTTGTATTATCATTTCAAGAGAGATTGTCAGCGGGTAGGTTCATGTCGTGTGGACTTACCCTTGTTAGACTGTGTGAATTTTAGGCTTATACAGGGATTTTTCGTGCTTATACGACAAATTTCAGTATGAAGTGTATACTGATTTTTATTATTGATTGGTGTAACGGTCGGCGGTGTATGTGTACATAAAACCGCTGTTCAAAATTAGGATATTGGAGCGTGCCTTTGTGGATAAGTTTGTAATAAAAGGCGGGAACAAGCTCTACGGAGAGATTTCCGTAAGCGGTGCTAAGAATGCCGCTGTTGCTATCATACCGGCTACTGTTCTTGCAGATGACGTGTGTCGGATAGAAAATTTACCCAACATCAAGGATGTTGCTGTCATAGAGTCAATTTTGACATATATGGGTGCGGAAGTCAGACGTCTGAGTGAATCCGTGTTGGAAATAGACCCAAGAGGAATAAAGAGCTATAATGTTTCCTGCGTTGAGATGGTTGCCAATATGAGAGCATCATATTATCTTCTTGGTGCATTTTTGGGCAAGTTCAGCAAAGCTCGTGTTCCTATGCCGGGCGGATGCAGCTTTTGTGACCGTCCTGTAGATCAGCATTTAAAGGCTTTCGAGGTTCTGGGGGCAGAGTGCCATGTTGAAGAGGCTGTTATAGAGCTTTCTGCTGAGAAGCTTACGGGAGGAAGCATTTACTTTGATGTGGTTTCTGTAGGTTCTACCATAAACGCAATGCTTGCGGCAGTTAAGGCTGAGGGACTGACAACCATTGAAAATGCGGCAAAGGAGCCTCATATAGTGGACGTTGCCAATATGCTCAACTCCATGGGTGCTAATATCAAGGGTGCAGGCACTGATGTAATTAAAATTCGTGGTGTGCAGAAACTCCACGGCTGTACATATTCAATTATTCCCGACCAGATAGAGGCAGGTACTTATATGGCGGCTGTTGCGGCTACAGGCGGTAATGTGCTTATTAAAGACGTTATTCCAAAGCATTTGGATTCAATTTCTGCAAAGCTTCGTGATACAGGAACTGTTGTTGAGGAGTATGATGAGGCAGTAAGGGTGATACGTGAGGGCGAGCTTCACCGCTGTAACGTGAAAACAATGCCACACCCCGGATTCCCGACAGATATGCAGCCGCAGTTTGTGGCACTGCTCTCTACGGCAAGCGGTACAAGCCGAGTGAACGAGAGTGTGTGGGACGACCGCTTTAGTTATATCCCTCAGCTAAAGCGTCTTGGTGCTGATATATTACAGCAGGGTCATATTGCAATAGTCCAAGGTGTAAGCGGTTTAAAGGGAGCACCTGTGAAGGCTCCCGATTTAAGAGCAGGTGCGGCACTGGTAATAGCAGGCTTGGTTGCCAAAGGAACTACGGAAATCGAAAACATAAAGTACATTGAGAGAGGTTACGAGAATATTGTTGACAAGTTGGCTGCAGTTGGTGCAGATATTCGCCGAGTAACCTATAAAAACACAATGGACGATGAGTACTGAGGTCTATGTGAAAACCGACAGGCAGGATAGGTCTTATATGAAGAATTATAAAAAGCCGTTTGGGTTACTTCCTAAAACGGCTTTTTTAAATGCGACAGACTTTGATATAGGTGAAAAATTTGTTTGTTACGTAAAGGGATTTAAAGATTTTTTACACAAGGAATCGGAGGAAACAACATGGCAAAGCTCGTGCCGCTTTTCAGCGGAAGTCAAGGAAATTGTTACTGCTTATCAAGCGGAGGAAAAAGTATTTTGATAGATGTCGGACGCAGCTGTAAGCAGGTGTGCAATGCTTTAGCAGAAAACGGTATTGACACGGCAGACATACAGGCGGTATTTGTTACTCATGAGCATACGGACCATGTGAAGGGTGTGCGTGTTTTTGCAAATAAATTCGGTATACCTGTGTATTCCTCCAAGGGGACATTAGATGCCATGTACAGCAATAATTTTGTGGATAACAAAACAAAATGCTTTGTTATCGGTGACGGCGGTGTTGACTTGGATACCATGCACATTGATACGTTTTCGATTTCACACGATTGTGCCGAGGGTACGGGATTTAAGGTAGCTATGGGTAGCCGAAGCTTTGCACTTGCAACCGATTTGGGTTATTTGTCTGATGAGGTTGCATCGTCCTTATTTGGATGTGATGCGGTTGTGATTGAGTCGAACCACGATGTCCGCATGCTGCAAATGGGACCTTATCCTTACGTTTTGAAAAAAAGAATTATGTCAAGCAGCGGACATTTGTCAAATGAAAGTTGTGCCGACTTCCTGCCTAAGCTTGTACAAAGCGGTACGTCACGCTTTGTGCTTGCACATCTCAGCAGGGAGAACAATATGCCGCAAATTGCATATGCGGAGTCTGAAAACTCTTTAAATGCAAACGGAATGAGTGTTGGCAGTGACTGTACCCTCTGCGTTGCTCCGGTGGAATTTGATGGAACTTCTGTTATTTTTTGAGGTGAGAGTATGCTTAGAGTAAGTGTTGTCTGTGTAGGAAAGCTTAAAGAAAAGTACTTGCGTGAAGCCTGTGCGGAGTACAGCAAACGTTTACAGAGTTTCTGTAAATTTGATATTATTGAGGTAGACGAGGAGAAAACCTCGGATTCCCCAAACAACTCCCAAATTGAAAATATCCTTAACAGTGAGGGTAAGCGTATTTTGTCCAAACTGGACAAGGGTGCAAAGGTTGTTGCAATGTGTATTGAGGGCAAACAAAGAACTTCTCAAGGCTTGGCAGAACTTTTTAACGAAACAGCAGTCAACGGTATTAGCAGTGTTGCTTTTGTAATTGGTGGGAGTTGGGGACTTAGTGAGGATGTAAAAAAACGTGCAGATGTCAGATTGTCCATGTCGGAAATGACATTTCCTCATC
>CAMWIZ010000034.1 GCA_947174455.1 uncultured Clostridia bacterium
GTTTAAAGAAAATAAGTTTAGAATGGGCTTTATTACCTTTATTTATAAAATATTGCCGCTGTTTGTGTTTGTCAGTTATCCGGTGCTGATTTGTTACCTTATTCTCACAGGCAGTGCTAAGCTATTGCAGTGCATAACTGTTCCGTTGGGTGTTTTTGTGACAGTTACTCTTATACGAAAATTTATCAACGCACAGCGGCCGTATGAAAAACTGAACATAACTCCCCTCATGAACAAAACTACTAAGGGTAAGTCTTTTCCAAGCAGACACACGGCAAGCGGAATAGTGATTGCAATGGCTTTTTTGTATGTTAATCCTGTGATTGGTGCAGTGTATCTTGCAGTTGCATTACTTATATCTTTGTCAAGAGTTCTAAGCGGTGTTCATTTTCCGAGGGATGTTGCCGCTTCAATAGTCTATGCCGTTGCTATGTCATGTCTTTTCTTTTACGTTTTGTAAATCAGTTTTCCGAATCAGTATTGCAGGTCTTTGCTTAACTAAAAAATTAACAGCACAGACGAAGTTTTTATTACTTGTTTTGGTGAAAAAGTGAATTGTTTTTCTGTCGTCGAAAATCGTTGACAAAAGTTAACTGTAATGTTAAAATTGTCTTTGGGTAAGACTTTTTGTTACTGGCGGTAGTGGAAACTGTACCCCATGGGTACGAAAACCACAGGGAAGCAAAAAGATAAAATATGCCGACCGTCTGGGCAGTCCTACTTACAATGTAGGACTGCACTTTTTTTGATTAAATGACGGAAAACTTACAATTCGGAGGTAATTCTTTAATGAAAAAGGTTGCTATCATTATGGGCAGCGACAGCGATCTGCCTGTAGTTGAGAAGGCTATTGACACACTTGCCGAGTACGGTGTACCGAGTGAGGTTCATGTTTACTCTGCACACAGAACTCCTGTGGAAGCGAGAGATTTCGCAGTTAATGCTAAGGCTAACGGCTTTGGTGCTGTTATTTGTGCCGCAGGAAAGGCTGCTCACTTGGCAGGTGCATTTGCCGCTAACACAACTTTGCCTGTTATCGGTATTCCTGTTAAGTCCTCAACCTTAGACGGACTTGACGCCCTGCTTTCAACGGTTCAAATGCCGTCGGGCATACCTGTTGCCACTGTTGCCATTGATGGTGCTGCAAACGCTGCTTTGCTTGCTGTACAGATTCTTGCGGTGTCAGATGAGGAGCTTGCCGAAAAGCTTGCAAATGCAAGAGAAAATGCAGCAAAGACAGTTCTTGAAAAGGACAAGGCGATTGCCGAGAAGTATAATAAGTAATCACGCTTTAACTGATGCACAGCACATAAAATGCGGGCTGCAGGTGTGCCGTTGCTGTGAATTTTGATAAAAACGCATATAAAAACGGAGGAATTTATTATGGAAAAAACTGTTCAGATGTATGAGGGTAAGGCAAAGAAGGTTTTCGCTACAAATGATGAAAATCTTTGCATTGTTTCCTATAAGGACGACGCTACAGCTAACAATGGTCTTAAAAAGGGTACTATTCTCGGTAAGGGTGTTATAAACAACAGAGTTACAAACCACCTTATGAAGCTTGTTGAAAGCAAGGGCGTGCCTACTCATTTCGTTGAGGAAATCAACGACAGAGAAACAGTTGTAAAAAAGGTTTCTATCGTTCCTTTGGAGGTTATCGTTCGTAATATCGCAGCAGGCTCACTTGCTAAGAGATTGGGTCTTGAAGAGGGTACTAAGCTTAACAAAACTGTGCTTGAGTACTGCTATAAGGACGACGCTCTCGGTGATCCTATGGTAAATGAGTACCATATTCTTGCCATGGACTACGCTTCGAAAGAAGAGCTTGAGCTTATTGCAAAGTACGCTTTCATGGTTAACGATATTTTGACTGATTACCTCAAGGAAGTTAATATTGAGCTTATCGACTTTAAGCTTGAGTTCGGCAGACTTGCTGACGGCACCATCGTGCTTGCTGATGAGATTTCACCGGATACCTGCCGTTTCTGGGACAGCAACACAAAGGAGAAGCTGGACAAGGATCGTTTCAGACGTGATATGGGTGGCGTAGAAGACGCTTATCAGGAGATTATGAAGCGTCTTTTGGGTGAATAATTTTTTAGGAGATAAATATGATTACCGATTCTGATTCAGAGAAAATACACGAGGAATGCGGTGTTTTTGGAGTTTTCGCTAATGAATCCACAGACGTGGCATCTACTGTGTATTACGGTTTATTTGCATTGCAGCACAGGGGACAAGAGGGCTGCGGTATAGTTGTTAATGATGACGGCCTATTCAATTCCTATAAGGATTTGGGCATAGTAAATGACGTTTTTACCGCCGATGTTTTAAAAGGTTTGGGTTACGGAAACATGGCGGTAGGTCATGTTCGTTACGGCACAACGGGCGGCAACGGCAGAAGCAATACTCAGCCTATTGTTGTTAATCACATTAAGGGTCGTATGGCTTTGGCACATAACGGAAATTTGGTTAATTCATTTGAATTAAGGGAAAAGCTGGAGCTTGAGGGTTCTATTTTCCATACAACGAGCGATACAGAGGTTATCTCTTACATGATAACAAAGGAACGCATAAAATGCCCTTCCATTGAGGAGGCGGTGAACCGTGCAATGCACAAAATTGACGGTGCCTATTCTTTGGTTGTTATGTCCCCATCAAAGCTGATTGCGGCGAGAGATCCCCACGGATTCCGTCCGCTCTGCTACGGAAAGACAGAGGACGGTAGGTATATTGTTGCTTCGGAAAGCTGTGCTCTTGATGCCGTGGGTGCAGAGTTTATCAGGGATGTTAAGCCGGGAGAAATTATTGTATTTGACAAAAACGGTATTCGCACTATTGAGGAGCATTGCGGTACAGCTGCAAACTCTATGTGTGTATTTGAGTATATCTATTTTGCAAGACCCGATTCTGTTATAGAGGGCTGCAACGTGCATAAAGCAAGAGTTCGTGCAGGTGAGCTTCTTGCAAAGGCATATCCTGCTGATGCCGATATTGTTATCGGTGTTCCGGATTCGGGGCTTGACGCCGCAATCGGTTATTCCAGAGAGTCGGGTATTCCCTACGGAATCGGCTTTATTAAAAATAAATATATCGGCAGAACCTTTATTTCGCCCGGACAGGCTTCCCGTGAAGATAAGGTTAAGATAAAGCTTAACCCCATTGCGGAGGTTGTAAAGGGGAAAAGGGTTGTTATGATTGATGACTCAATCGTAAGAGGAACAACAAGTCAGCGTATAGTAAAGCTTGTTCGTGACGCAGGTGCAAGAGAGGTTCATGTGAGAATTTCCGCACCTCCGTTTACAAATCCATGCTACTATGGCACAGATATCGACTCAAAGGAAAACTTAATTGCTTGTAAGCATACTATTGAGGAGATTGCGGAAATAATAGGAGCAGACAGCCTCGGTTACCTGAAAACGGAGGACGTGAGCAGGCTTGCTGAGGGAAGTGCCTGCACAGGTTATTGCAGTGCCTGCTTTGACGGAAAGTATCCTACACAGATTCCAAAGAAAAACGCAAAGAACAGATTTGAACAAAAAATCAGTGAAAACGGAAAAAAGGAATGATATAGATGAAAAGCTGTAGCGAAAGTTACAAGGCTGCCGGTGTAGACATCACCGCAGGCTACAAGGCGGTAGAGCTCATGAAGAGTCATATCGCAAGAACCATGACAAGCGGTGTAGTATCCGATATCGGCGGCTTCGGCGGTTTGTTTGAGCTTGACATGACAGGTATAGAAAGACCCGTTCTTGTAAGCGGTACAGACGGCGTAGGTACGAAGCTGAAGATGGCTTTCCTGATGGATAAGCATGACACTGTAGGCATTGACTGCGTGGCAATGTGCGTCAACGACATTATCTGCTGCGGTGCAAGGCCGTTGTTCTTCCTTGACTATATTGCCTGCGGCAAGAACGTCCCTGAGAAGATTGCACAGATAGTTGCCGGTGTTGCAGAGGGCTGCGTACAGTCGGGCTGTGCACTTGTCGGCGGAGAAACTGCTGAAATGCCCGGATTCTATCCCGAAGATGAATATGACCTTGCAGGTTTTTCCGCAGGTGTGGTTGACCGCAGCAAGATTTTGGACAAAAATACGGTTACTGAAGGTGATGTTATAATTGCACTTCCTTCAAGCGGCGTTCACTCTAACGGTTTCTCTCTTGTAAGAAAGGTATTTAATATTGGCAGCGAGGACAAGTCATATGAGTTAGCGTTAACTGCTCCGTGTGCTGAACTTGGCGGTAAATCTATTGCCGAAACACTCCTTACACCAACAAAGATTTATGTAAAGCCTATGCTTGCACTTTTTGACGAGATTACTGTTAAGGCTGTTTCCCATATTACAGGTGGCGGTTTCTATGAGAATATTCCACGTAGTCTGCCAAAAGGCTACAGTGCAAAAATTGCCAAGAGCAGCATTAAGGTTTTGCCAATCTTTGACCTTATTGCAAAGACAGGAAACATTCCCGAAAGGGATATGTTTAATACCTACAACATGGGTGTTGGCATGAGCGTAGTAGTAGCAAAAGAGGATGCTGACAAGGCATTGGAGGTTCTCAGAGCAAACGGCGAGGACGCTTATGTCATCGGTGAAGTTGTTGCAGGTGATGAGGGCGTTATAATAGAGTAATGTTAAGGGGTGCAAACTTTTAACATACACTCCTTAAAATAAAAAAGGACGGCGATAAAATGGGTGAAAAAATAAAGATTGCTGTACTGGTGTCGGGTGGCGGTACTAATTTGCAGGCACTTATTGACAAGCAGCAAAGCGGTATTATTCGCAGCGGTGAAATTGTACTTGTTGTCTCCAACAACGCTGACGCTTTTGCTTTGGAAAGAGCGAAAAAGGCGAACATTCCAACCGCAGTTGTTTCACGCAAAGACAGTGCAAGCCAAGAGGAATTTGAGAAAAATCTTATTGAAATTCTTGAAAAAAGCGAAATAGAGCTTATTGTTTTGGCAGGCTTTATGTGCATTTTAAGCGAGAATTTTACCTCAAAATATCAAAAGAGAATAATCAACGTGCATCCGTCACTCATCCCGTCCTTCTGTGGCAAGGGCTTTTACGGTCTTAGAGTTCACCGTGCCGCACTTGACTACGGTGTCAAGGTTACAGGTGCTACGGTGCATTTTGTCAATGAAGTGCCTGACGGCGGCGAGATTATTCTGCAAAAGGCAGTGGATGTTGAGCCGAATGACACGCCGGAAACACTGCAAAGACGTGTTATGGAAAATGCAGAGTGGATTATACTTCCGCAGGCTGTTGAGCTTGTATGCGAAAAAATGGCAGAAAGAAAATAATATCTACTTAGGAGAATTTTAATATGAACGTATATCAGACCTATGATATGGGAGAGCTAATAAAAGGTAATCCTTATGTTGGCAGAGGTATTGTAATAGGTAAGACACAGGACGGTACAAAGGCAGCAGTGGCCTATTTTATTATGGGCAGAAGCGAAAATAGCCGTAACCGTGTATTTGTTGAAAACGGAGACGAGGTTATTATTCATCCCTTTGATGCGTCAAAGGTTGAGGATCCGTCACTTATAATTTACTCCCCAATCAGAAAGATTGACAACAAGCTTATTGTTACAAACGGTGACCAGACAGACACTGTATATGATTTTGTTGCAGACGGCAAAAGCTTTGAGGAAGCATTGGAAACTCGCTGTTTTGAGCCTGATGCTCCGAACTTCACCCCAAGAATCAGCGGTATGCTCACGTTTAGTGACAAACTTACTTATAAGATGAGCATACTCAAAAGTGCCGACGAGAACGGCAGCGAGTGCAATCGCTATACTTTCTCTTACAATGCACTTGACGGAATCGGTCACTTTATTCACACTTATGTAACGGACGGCAATCCTATTCCTACATTTATGGGTGAGCCTGAGAGGGTAAGCATCCCCAACGATATTGACGAGTTCAAGAACAATATTTGGAACAACTTGAACGAGCAGAATAAAATTTCCATTTACGTTAGATACATCGACCTGAAAACGGGCGAGGTTGAAAACAGAATGATAAACAAGAACTCCTAATTTTGAAAGGATAGATGCAGTAATGGCAGCAAACAAAGAGAGTTATATTTCTCCTTTTTCCACCAGATATGCCAGTGAGGAAATGCAGTATGTATTTTCTGAGAAGTTCAAGTTTACAACTTGGCATAAGCTTTGGATTGCTTTGGCAAAAGCAGAGCAGAAAATGGGGCTTGACATAACTGACGAGCAGATTGCTCAGCTTGAAGAATACAGAGATGTAGTTGATTTTGAAACAGCCGAGGCAAGAGAGAAAATCGTTCGCCATGACGTAATGTCACACGTTTATGCTTACGGTAAGCAATGTCCAAAGGCAGAGCCTATTATACATTTGGGTGCAACCTCCTGCTATGTCGGCGATAATACAGATGTTATTATCCTAAGAGAGGCATCGAGGATTATTTTGAAAAAGGCTGCTCAGGTTATAAAGAACCTGTCGGCATTTGCAGAGCAGTACAAGTCACTTCCGTGCCTTGCTTACACTCACTTACAGCCTGCACAGCTTACAACAGTCGGCAAGAGAGCAACATTGTGGATGTATGAGCTTATTCAGGATATAGAAAATCTTGAGTATCAGCTTTCTAACCTAAAGCTGCTAGGTTCAAAGGGCACAACAGGTACACAGGCAAGCTTTATGGAGCTTTTTGGCGGTGATGAAGAAAAGGTAAAGGCAGTTGAGAACCTAATTGCAGAGGAACTCGGTTTTGAAAAGTGTGTTGCCGTTTCGGGTCAAACCTACAGCAGAAAGACCGATTCTTATTTCCTCGGTGCGTTGTCGGGCATTGCACAGAGTGCTTATAAGTTTTCAAACGACCTGCGTATTCTTCAGTCCTTTGAGGAGATGGAAGAGCCTTTTGAGAAAACTCAGATTGGTTCTTCGGCAATGCCGTACAAAAGAAATCCAATGCGTTGCGAGCGTATTTCTTCACTTGCAAGATATGTCATTGTCGATTCTCTTAACCCTGCACTTACAGCAGGTACACAGTGGTTCGAGAGAACCCTTGACGATTCCGCAAATAAGAGAATTTCCGTTGCTGAAGCATTCCTTGCGGTTGATTCAATCCTTAACATTTATATCAACGTAACAAGCGGTTTGGTAGTATATGACAAGGTGGTAACACGCAGAGTAATGGAGAAGCTTCCGTTTATGGCTACGGAAAACATTATGATGAAGTCCGTAAAGAACGGTGGTAACCGTCAGGAGCTTCACGAAAAGCTGAGAACACATTCCCATGCAGCGGCTGCCAAGGTTAAGCTGGAGGGCGGCAAAAATGATTTAATTGAAAGGATTGTCGCTGACCCTGCATTCTGCATAACTATGGAAGAAATCGAAAGTGAGCTTGACCCAATACTTTATATCGGCAGATGCCCAACACAGGTTGATGAGTTTATAAAGAGTGAGGCACAGCCGGTACTTGACAGACTTTTCACAGATGAGATTACTTCGGAATTGAAAGTATAATTAAGGAACCACTGAATAAATACCGCCTGACGGCTCGGCACTCATTTTGCTTGCGGATTTTTGTCAACTTGAACTCAAATCCTTGAAATACGTGATCTCCCCCTGTGGGGGAGGTGTCAC
>CAMWIZ010000035.1 GCA_947174455.1 uncultured Clostridia bacterium
CTTTAGAAAGGAGTTTGTCGGCAGACAAAAGGCTTTGCCTTTGGAAACCACAAACTAAAATGCTGTGATTATGAGTAATTCCTAATTACAAATTAACTTAGTACTACGGCACTTTCACCAAGGCGGAAAGAATATATCAAACATTCCTTTACAGGAAGTCCGGTTGTCTGCTCAATGGCAAGCTTATACAGTTCAAGCTGCCTCGCATATTTTGCGGTTAGCTCGTCTATTTCCTTTGCATAATCGGTTTTATAGTCGACAATAACTATTTCGCCGTTTTCCTCAAACAGGCAGTCAACAGCACCCTGCAAAATAATCTTCTCCTCACTGTAGGGAAATTCAAGATGAGGATTAGCAACGCTTGCGGGAATTTCAACAGTAAACCTGTACTCACGTTCTACACTGTCAGCGGAAATCATTCTTGACATAAGTTCTGAATTAATAAAAGCATCTACCCTTTCCATATCAACAGACTTCGCCTGCTCCTCGGTAAGAAACCCTTTGTTCACAAGTACTTCAAGCTCCGCATGTGCATTTTCCATAACTCGACCAAAGTCACAGTATTGTGCAAAAAGGTGCATTGCCGTTCCTCTCTCAGCACCTGTCAGGCCATCCTTCTTCATAAAGTCGGGCATACTTAGATGAACGAACTCGGCCATGCTATCCTTATGTGTCAATGCGGAAGCCGTTACTTTTACGGGTATTTCTGTTATTTTCTTATATTCATACTCAACGTCAAGCCTTGCATTGATAGTACGGAGAATTTCGTTTACACAATCCTCCTGCTCTGCGGCTGAGATTACCTCAAGACTATCAGCTTCAACAGAATCACTGTTTTCCACCGAAAAATTCTCGGTGGAATCATATTCACAAAGCTCATCGGTTACAACAATATCCCAATTCGGAGTTTTCTCATGACTTATGTCACCAACATAACCCGATATATTCCTAAGCAGTGAACCACACGGATGTACAAGCAGGCAATAGGTTATCCAGTCCGCCATACACGACGCACCGCTTACGGTATAGGGTGAAACCCTGACGTCATATGAGAGTTTTTTTGCCGCTGTCGTCAGATACTTTTCCGTATTTGGAACAGAAGCGACAAGTATAAGACGCTCCCTTGCACGTGTCATGGCAACATACAAAACTCTGAGTTCCTCTGACATTTCATTCCTCTTTATTTCAAGAGAAACTGCATTCCTCGGCATAGTGGTATATCGGCAAAGATTTCTGTCGTCCTTTCGCCTTACTCCCAAGCCAAGCTCATTGTGCAAAAGCACCTCGTTTGTAGTATCGGTATTGATTTTTCTTGAAAGATTAGCAACAATACAGAACGGATACTCCAATCCCTTTGACTTGTGAATAGTCATAATGCTGACTGAGTTGCCGTTTGCGTCACTCTGTCTGCTTGCTGCAGGGAGGTCGCAGTTATTCTCTTTCATTCTGTCAAGAAATTTTACAAATCCACTTAATCCCCTGTAGCCCGACTGCTCATAATTCTTTGCGTACTGTAAAAGCAGTCTTAAGTTTCTCCTCTTAAAGTCGCCGTCCTCGGACGCATAAACCATATCGGGGTATGCAGTTTGCTCATAAATCCTGTTAAGCATTTCATCTGCCGACACAGCGGTGGAAAGTATGCGAAGCTTTGACAATTCTTCGGTAAAATGTAGTGTTTTTTCGTTGCCTTTTCTATTCTCATTGAGCAAAAGTGAATACAAGCTTCCATGCTGCATATCTACTCTGTACTGTGCAAGCTCCTCTGCGGTAAATCCGTAAATAGGACTAAGCAGTACCGCCGCAAGTGGAATATCCTGAATCGGGTTATCAATTATTCTCAGCAGTGACAGAATTACCTGAACCTCGTGAGCCTCAAAAAAGCTTTCACTTATTTCACTGTAGGACGGTATACCAAGTCTTGCAAGCTCCTGCACAAAGGTTTGACCGTGAGCCCTTGCACCTCTTAGAAGTATGCAGAAGTCCCCGAAACAGGGCTTACGCTTACCCTGCTTGTCTGTTACCTCCTCTGTTTCCATCATGCGGTAAATCATTTTACCTATGTAGCGAGCCTCCTCAATATCCTTGTCCCCCGTGTCGGAGTTTGACAAACCGAGCAAATGAAACGAAACAGCGTTTTTTCCGTCATCATCGTATGACGCACCTGTTACAAGTTCTTCTTCACCCGTATAATCTATATCACCGACATCTGTTGACATTAGGTTTTTGAACACAAAGTTTACACCCTGTGTCACCCCGTGCCTGCTGCGAAAGTTTTTATCTAAAATAATTTTTGCAGGATAAACCTCGTTATTAGGATTATAAAGTCCGCAACAGTCCTTTCTTTCAATAAAAATTTCGGGCATAGCCTGTCTGAACCGATAGATGCTCTGCTTTACATCACCGACAACAAACAGCTTTCTGTCGTTATCGCTTACGGCTTTAAAAATAGTATCCTGTATCTTGTTTGCGTCCTGATACTCGTCAACCATTACGTAATCAAAACGGTTTGAAACCTCTTTTGCTGTTTCTGTAGGTACAACACCGTTTGATGTATTTTTTACAAGCAACTGCAAGGTCCAATGCTCCAAGTCGGAAAAATCTGCAATCGAACGCTCCTTTTTCATTCTGTCGTACTCATCACTGAACATAAGCATTATTTCAAAAAGCTTCCCCACAACAGGTGCAAGCTCCGCTATATCCTCTGTACATTCTTTGTCACTTCTGAAAAAAAGGCCCTGAATTTCCTTTATTGTTTCCTTTACAATATCTCTGAAGCCTGCAACAGCAATCTTAGTTTCGTTATCCGCATAGCCTTTGGGAGCAGACAAACGTCCTGCATTGAATGTACCCAAGCAATGAATAATACCGTCCCAATCCTTTTCCTCTATACGCTTTAACAGCAAATCTATAAAAATACCGTCATCAACTATGAGCTGTCCGAACTTTGAATCACGCAAAACAGGTTCATTGTTAAGCTGCTCTATGCTGCGTTCATTTAACGACTTAATAAACAAAACCGACATTCTTGCACGTTCTATAACAACCTTTCCCCAGTACGTCTGTGCAGCGGTAAGATTTGGGTTGTACATAGCCGATTTTTCTTTTATCCAATCATCGGGAAATGGGTGGGAACGAAGAAAATCATACAATCTTAAAACAACGTCCTGTAAGATTTTATCGTCACGAACAGACGAGAAAACCTCCACTGTATTATCAAAAATCAGGTCATTTTCGGAATACTTCCGCTCAAGAACCGCATCTATAGCAGCTTGCTTTATTATTGTAAGTTCCTGTTCCTCCGCTATTCTGAAATCGGCAGGTATGTCAAGAGTATAGAAGTACTCTCTGGCTAGTTCGCTGCAAAAGCTGTGAATTGTGCTTATTGACGCCCTGCCCAAGAGAAGCTGCTGTCTGTGGAGATTCTCGTTAAACGGGTCTTTTGCTAAAAGCTCGTCCAGTCTTGCTGCAATTCTATCACGCATTTCCCCTGCGGCTGCTCTGGTGTATGTCACAACAAGCAGCCTGTCAGCATCAACGGGGTTTTCAGAATCGGTTATCATATCAATAACACGCTCAACAAGCACAGCGGTTTTTCCCGAACCTGCCGCCGCAGAAACAAGAACCGCACCGTTTCTTGCATTTATTGCGTTAAGCTGGTTTTGTGTCCACTTTACATCAGCCATTGTTCTCCCCCTCCTTTTTGCTGTGTTCCTGCTCTAATTGGTCTACCACATTGTCATGTTCCCACTTATATACCTTTTGACACTTATCGTTTTCAGTATGACCGCAAACAGAACTGTACGCACAGAACTTGCAGGCATCGTATGATTCCTTAACAGGTACGGCGGCAATGTTGCCTTTGTCAAGCCCCGTACTCATATCCTTAATTTTTTGTTCTACCTTATCAAAAACCATATCAAGCTGAAGCTTTGACACCATGTGTTTTGCGGAGTTTTTGTCAAATGTACCCGATTTTGTCTGTTTTATCGGGATAAATCTGCCCGACAAATTCTCCTCCATGCCACGCAGAATTTGCTCCTCATCAAGGAACAATCCGCTCATTTTTAGCTTTTTGTCATGCTCTATAATAATTTCGTCCTGCGTGGCATTTGGCTCAACCGTAACCGACACAACTGTGGAGGGCATATAGAGTATTCCGCCGGGATAAATGTTATCACCGTAACGCTCAGCACCGTTTTGCCTTACTGCTGACAAATATATGAGCATCTGCATATTTAAACCGTAAAGAACATCGGAAAGCTTAAATTCCTTACTGCCTGTTTTATAGTCAACTATCCTGATATAGCTTGCAAGCTTTGTTTTCATTAAGTCTACTCTGTCTATACTTCCCACAATCTCAATATTGTTGCCGTTCTCGTCCGTTAAAGAATAAGCACCTATGTCGGCATTAGTCCCACCTATGGCAAGTTCAAAATCAACCGGCTTAAACTCGGACTGTGCAAGCTCCTCGCTAATGTGACCGATAAGACTTTGAGTGCTTTTCCTAAGACGGTAGTAAAGGTGTATAAAGCGTTCGCTTTTGTCATCCTCACCGCCTAAAAATTCCTCAACATACTTTTGCAGAAGTATGTCCAAAAGCTCCCCCAACTGCTCGTCACTCAAACGTACAATACTATTTTCGTGATAATATTTAAATACATTTTCAAGCAAATAATGCACTAAGCTGCCGTACTCCAACGCACCAAGCTCGGCACGTCTGCGTTCCTTTAATTTAAGACCGTATGTACAAAAATACATAAAGCGGCACATATAATATTTTTCTATTTGAGATGCCGACAATCTTTTATTACTGCCAAAAAGCGACTCTGCAACACTGCTGTTGTTTATGGCAAAGTCACTTTTGTTTACAACTCTTTCAAGTGCCTCCATGCGTGACGAATACTCAGGTTTGCCGCTGAAATAAAGCTTCAATGCTCTGCTTAGCGTACTGTCCTGTCTGTAAAGCCTTGCACAGCATTCAAAGGCTGTACGCTGTGAACGTATTCTGTCTATAACGTCTGAATCAGTCGAGGAAACACTGTCGGCGTTTGGCAAAATCCGCTTAACGTCGGTCATAATTGATGACGGTGCAATGGTCGTACCGTTTAGGTCTTTGCGGTAATAAGAAACATACAGCCGATTTTTAGGAGCAGAAACAGCGGTGTAAACAAGGTATTTTTCCTGCAAAAAAAGCTCGGCAACCGCATCATATACGGGAAGCTCCATCGTGATAAGACTCCGTCTTTCAGCATCATTGAAAATTCCGCCTGCAACAGGTGTGTGTGGAAACTCACCGTTCACAGCACCTATAACGAAAACCGCATAAGGTGAGGAAAATCGCATACTGTTTGCCGTACCGATAATTACTTGATCAAGCGTCTGCGGAATGTCTGAAATATCTACAGAACGAACCATAAGCTTAAACAGTTCATAATAGCGTTTGAGCGAAACACGCCTCTCACCTATTGACAGCACAAGCTTATTGAGAATATCAGTAAGAATATCCCACAAACGAACCTGCTGTGCCGCATAATCCGCAAAAGCTTCGTCTAAGGCAAGCTGCTTTAATTTTTCCGGGATTTTATAATCCAACAAAAGCTGATACAAGCCGGCTGATATAACGCTCGCACTGCTGTCCCTTACTGCGTTTGCAAACTTTATAAGAGGAGCCGCTACACACGCCCTTGTAAGGTTTATTTGTTCAAGCTTGCTCCTTGTTTCCCCCGTTTCGGCACTGCCGTAGCCGTTGGGATTTGCCGTAAAGGGCTGCAAAAACTGTCTGCCGTTTAAATTCCATATATATGAATAGTTTTCAAGCTCCGCAATGCTTACATCGTCAAGCGAAAGTAATCCACACTTTGCAATATCAAAAAGTTTTTCCGCATTTGAAGGGTTTATTGTATATTCAAGTGCGGAAAGCACAAGTAAAAGCAATGGCTTGTTGTCAATAGGTTCAGGTTTTGACATAAAGTAGGGAATTTCATGATTCTCAAAAATCACATCAAGTATTCCCCTGTATTTATCGCTGTTTCTGGTAACAACCGCTATATCCTTATATCTGCACGTACCGCTTAAAACAAGACGATTAATTTGCTCAGCGGTATAAGAGCATTCTTCAAAGATATCATCGGCGGCACACAAAGTAACATCGCTTGTACCAACATCGGATACCTTAGCATCAAGACGGTATATTCCATTTTCAACAGCCGAAACCGCAGGGGACATAAAACGGTGATTTTCCATAAGCTTAACAGGCGAGGCAACTTTCACATGAAGCCTGTTTGCACTTGCGGTAATTCTTTTTTTGGTGCGGTTTACCGTAAAGAAAAGCTCGTCCTCTCGCTCGCAGTCCATGCAAAGCGTTATGTAAAAATCCTGTGACTGCTCTAAAATCAGGTCGAGAATTTTTTGCTCTTGGGCGGTAAATCCACTAAATCCGTCCACTGCAACCGTGTAACCGTCAAAGAAACGGACCTCTGCAAGTCTTTTTTCAAGTCTTGCGTTATTATCAAGAGGGTCTATGTAGCTTTTTTCTATATGTGCATTATAAACATCAGTGATAAGCGCAGCCTCGGTCAGCTTTTTTGACAAATCGGTACCACGGGTGCTTTTTGCCTTTTCACGCAAGGCGTCCGTACTTATTCCGCAGGTTTTAAACTCCTTTACCGCACTGAGCATTATGTCCGCAAGCTGGGGTTTAACAGCCTGCTGTTTGTATATTTCCAAGCGGTCAATGCAGTCCTCCAGTGCAAGCGACATCATAACCTTACGCACACCCTCATCAATGGGAGTTCCCGATATCGTGCCTGTTTCCCTCATAACCATGTCATACAGTCGGGTAAATGACATAACGTTAACATTACGGCAAAGCTTTGCACCAAGCAGCTTTAAGAAAGCGGTTTCACTTTCAAAGCTGCTCTGTTCGGGAATAAGATACAAAAGCTTTTTGTTATTCTTTTTTGCCAGTTCAACCAAAACATTCTGCACATATGCGGTCTTGCCCGTACCACTTCTGCCCTGAACCAAATGAAGCATACATATGCCCCCTTTTTTATTTGATATTCTGTTTATGAAAATTTAGGAACACATAAAACAGTACTCATTTAATACTACCCATTTACGTACTCCATTAAATTCTGATACAGCTCGTACACCTTGAATTTGTAAGTATATCCACTGTTTGTAACCAAATCTGTTTGCTCGTCATTCAGAACATCGGAAATATCCGCCGTATTTTCACACGCACTTACACAGATTGGCGGAAACATCACACACCACCAATTATGCCCTGCACCCTCGCCTATAGTAAGTCTGACGGCATCGTAATTTCCCGCCGGGAGGGTAATATCATCATATGTTCTGTTTTCAAAATACATATTAACTATTTCGCCATGTACCTGATAGTCGTATCCTTGTCTATTGACCTCATTTTGTGCTACAGAAATAATTCTCTGCAAGCTTTCTTGTGCTATTTTCTCCGCTTCTTCCTTGTTTTGTGCCGTGTTGTACATATTGTAGCACAACTGCTGTACACAATCACGGACATCTAATTTTAAATTTTGGTCTTCTTCACTATCGGAGGTAGCA
>CAMWIZ010000036.1 GCA_947174455.1 uncultured Clostridia bacterium
TTAGAATGTTTGCAAAGGATGTATTTATTATGGAACACAACCATATGATATATTTAGTAATATCCTGTACACCGACTAAATTCGCAAGCTGTATCCGTCATATCGGCAGGGTAAAGTACAATCATGCGGCAATTAGCTTAGATAAAGACCTGTCAAAGCTTTACTCGTTTGCACGTCCCTACCACTGTGGGATTTTCATGGGAGGTCTGGTGACAGAATCCTACGAAAGCTACACGCTCAATAAGAGTAAGAATGTACCCATAGTTATGTTCGCAATACCTGTAACAGACGAACAGTATAACACTGTGCGTTTGATAATATCAGATATAAAAAATGACCACGAATATATGTATAACCTGTTTTCAGTGCTGTCGTATCCGCTTACAAAGGGATTTGGCACATACAAGGCTTTTAGCTGTGTTGAATTTGTCGTATATCTTCTTAATATGTTGGGTTACTGTTTGGACAAACCACGCTGGAGCTATAAGCCCGATGATTTTCTTAACGTATTTTCCGAAAACATTGTTTATACGGGCGATATAAGAAAATATATAGCAAAAAGCCACAACCCGATGTACTTCAGACCGATTAACAAAGTTGTTGTTTTCGACAACACAAGAGGGCTTTACAAAATACTCGTCCGCTCCCTGTCGCATAGGAATTACCCAAAAGCCTTTAAAAAATTATTTTTAAACATATGGCATATCTGAGGTCGGTAAGACCTTCGGATATGCTTTTTACATTTCACTTGAGTTTCTGTACACCAACACACCGTTGCTGTGTATCTCACAGCTTTTTCTCATGTACGGTTCTTCTTCGTCTGAAAAAGCAAGATTCACAAAGGTCATCTCTGCATAGCAATCGATATCTTTGTAAAGCGTAAAATCTGCATTATCAAGAATATCAGCAAGTAATACATCAAAGTCACACTTGTTAAGTGCAAGCGTACCTCCGTTTCCGCCCTCACTGTAAAACTTTGATGAACCGACAAAATGGGTTTGCTGAGTTATTAGGCTGTTTTCTGCATCGACAAAGACCTTAGCCGCCTCAATTTTACCGCCCTCCATGCTTGAATCTATGTACTTGGAATAGTAAAAAATCATACTCGTGGGGTCACTGTTCGTTATACTGTCGTACCCGTCAAACGTAATCTCTACCCTGTCAAGTGCCAATTCGGAAGTAAATCCACAGTTTATGCTTATCTGCTGTGCATAGTCCGCCACGGTTGTACAGGGGGATATGCTAAGACTGAGTGACTCTGTTGTATCAGTATCATATATTCTTCCTACAGAACACGAAGCAAACATGGTGGTGATAACAAGGGTGGTAATAGCCATTGTAAATTTCCAAAACATATTTTTCCAAAGCATATTAACGCACCCCTTAACCGATTATTGCAGCACATTTTTCCTAATTTTACAAATCCTCGCAAATCAAGTATAGAATATACACACAACGCTTGTCAAGCATTACGAATATAAAAACAAATAGTTCAAATGCACCGTAACACAGAAAAATTACTGTAATATCAAACCAAACGTTAGTAAAAAACATATTTGCAGCCGATTTAAAAAGTACTGCAACAACACAGGCATAGACGCACTAAGCGAAAAATGCAATCTGAAAAAGCTGCATAAAACAATAATATTCTTTTACCCAACCACTTCAACCGATAAATCGGAATGTTCATCTGTAAGGGTAAAGTTATCACTTATTCCCTCTGTCACAAACACCCTGCCGTCCTCGGTCAAAATTATAAAATCAAAATCGCTGCTATTTAGGTAAAGCTCCTTTGCCCTATCAACACCCATTACAAAGAGGGCAGTTGAAAGTGAGTCTGCCGTTGCTCCGTCCTTACAAACAACTGTAACGGAACTGGTACCGTTGTCAGTTGGGTACCCTGTTTTAGGGTCTATTATATGATGATATTTAATACCGTTTTCCTCAAAAAATCTTTGATCTGTTGCAGAGGTCACCACCGAGGCTTCTCCTGTACTCAGCACACCGAAATTGTCACCTATATTCGGGTATTTTATACCAATTTTCCACTCCTGACCGCCCTTTAGTCCGATTGTTTGAATATTTCCCCCGAACGAAAGAACCGCACTTTCCACACCGTTTGATTTAAGCTTTTCTGCTACCTTTTCGGCAATGTATCCTTTTGCCGCCGCACCTAAATCCAACTGCATATCCGATTCAAGTGTAACGGTTTTTGAGGTTTCGTCAAGGCTTATTCTCGAATAAGCCACATTTTTCAAGGCTGACTGCAAGTCACTCTCAATCGGCACGTGTCTTTCGTCTGTTGTAAATCCCCAAAGCTTAACCACGGGATAAACAGAAATGTCAAGCGAACCGTCTGTTCTGTTGGACACTGCCTGTGCCTTTTCTATCACATTGTAAACGTCGTCGCTGACAGCGACACTCTCACCTGCATGGGAGTTAATGCGGCTGATTTCGCTTTTTTCATCAGTAACGGAAAACAGTGCCTCCAGCTCGGATATACTCTCCTGTGCCAAGTTTGCCTGTTCTTCGCTTCCGCCATATAATTTTATATTTATAAATGTATCCAGTGCAAAAATATCTCTTTCAACAATCTCTTGCTGAGAACTGCACCCACACAACAATATTATAAGTATAGCTGCAGATATAAGGAAAAGTTTTTTCATACAAACACCTCCCGCAACCAGTATATCACAGTCAAGGTGCAAAAACAACTACCCTATTTTCTCAATAAACCATCTTTTATCATCTAAGAAAAGATACCTCATCTGTCCCTTTATGCGACAGGTATAGCGAATACCCGCACCTCCCGATTTTAGGGAAGCGGCTTTGCGAATATCCGTTATTTTGTCAATCTCATATTCAGAACCGTCGCCCCAATGAATTACCAAAGGAGAGATATTCCCCTCACTGTCATAATAGGCGGTCACTTCAACAAATTTCTTTTCGGTCATAAAAACTCTCCTCTAAAAAACAATCGTATTCCTTCTATTTTTAATCACTTAAAGAAACCCACAGGGTGAATAGTATGCTCTTGTATTGGGTCAAATCCCGATAACTTTTTATCAATGAGCATAATTGCGGGGCAAACGGCAAAAGTTCCGAATCGGTTTTTTAGCCCATCAATCGCTAAGTCCAGCTTTTCAAGCTTTATGTTTTTGTTTGGATCTTCAAAAAAGCTTATCTGCTGTGCAGTTGTATCCGAGGTTAAGTCAGAAACGGAAACCCCCACGCTCCTTATACTGTGCGACCAATCATAGGAATCACGAAAGAGCCTTATAGCTGCCCTTGTAATTTCCGAGGTAATATTGGTAAACTCATCAAGTTTTCTTTGACGGGTAAAAGAAAACAAATTGCAGTCACGCACTGAAATTGATACAGTACGGCCTTTTAGTCCGCTTTCTCTCATTCTGCGTGAAACGCTGTCGCACAAAACATTCATGACAATATCCACATCCTGCTCACTGGTTAAATCCTTTGGTGCAGTTGTTGAGTTGCCCACTGACTTCACATCGGAATTTTCGGTATATTCACTGACAGGGGAACTGTCATATCCGTTAGAAAAGGTGTACAGAATATCGCCCCATTTTCCGAAAATATCGGTAAGCACACCTCGTGGAGTATTTGCAAGCTCCCCTATAGTGTGAACACCTATTCCGCTAAGCTTTCTCCTTGTTGCCTTGCCCACGTAAAGTAAATCGCCTACAGGCAGGGGCCAAACTATATCTTTAAAATTACTGCGGTTAATTTCCGTTATAGCATCGGGCTTTTTGTAGTCGCTGCCAAGCTTTGCAAAAATTTTATTGTAGCTGACACCTATGCTGACCGTTATGCCAAGCTCATTTTTAATTTTATTGCTAATTTCACGAGCGGTTGCCATGCCTGTTTTGTCATTTGGAACACAACCCGTAACGTCAAGCCAAGCCTCGTCAAGTCCAAAAGGTTCAACCTTGCTTGTGTATTCCAGATAAATCTCACGGGTCATATCGGAAAAACGCTTATAAAGCGAAAAGTTAGGCGGTATAACCATCAATTCGGGACAAAGCTGCTTTGCCTGCCAAGTGGTCTGTCCTGTCTTTATACCAAACCTCTTGGCAATCTCATTTTTTGTTAAAATTACACCGTGCCTGTTCTCAGGGTCACCCCCCACAGCAACAGGCTTATCACGAATTTCAGGACGGTACAGACACTCTACCGACGCATAAAAAGAGTTACAATCACTGTGTAAAATATTACGCATAAACGCTCACCTGTTTCAAACTTTTGTTCTTTGTATTTATTATAGAACAGAGGTTTGAAATAATCAAGTGTTTTTCACAAAAAATCGAATAAATTTTCGAGGTAATTTCTGTTAATACGGCAAAGACCGCTGCGAAATCAATACGCAACGGTCTTTTATAGTATAGAAGTCAATAAATAATTAGTACGCTATGTTAATTAGTCACCATAATAAGCATGGAGATACATTTCCTTAATCTCGCTCATCAATGGGTAACGTGGGTTAGCACCTGTGCACTGGTCATCAAATGCCTGCTCAACCATGTCATCAAGTCTATTGAGGAAGTCTTGCTCATCAATGCCATACTCCTTGATTGTCTTCTTGATGCCGATTCTCTCTTTAAGCTCATCAATAGCCTTAATAAGGTTCTCAAGCTTCTCTTCGTCGTTCTTGCCGCCAAGTCCGAGATAATCAGCAACCTCAGCATATCTTGCAAGTGTATGAGGATGATCATACTGACTGAATGTACCCATCTTAACAGGTGTTTCGGAAGCGTTAAAACGAAGAACGTCATTAATCATCAACGCATTTGCAATACCGTGTGGCAAGTGGTGGAAAGCACCAAGCTTATGAGCCATTGAGTGGCAAATACCCAAGAATGCGTTGGCAAATGCCATACCTGCCATTGTAGCAGCGTTAGCCATCTTCTCTCTTGCAACAGGATCGTTAGGACCGTTGTCATAAGCTCTTGGGAGATATTCAAAGATCATCTTCAAGGAACGAAGGGCAATACCGTCTGTGTAATCTGTTGCCATGATTGAAGCATAAGCCTCAAGTGCGTGTGTAACAGCGTCGATACCTGATGCTGATGTAAGACCCTTAGGAGCAGTCATATGCATATCTGCATCAATGATAGCCATATTCGGGAGAAGCTCATAGTCAGCAAGAGGATACTTAACACCTGTCTGCTCGTCAGTGATAACTGCAAACGGGGTAACCTCTGAACCTGTACCTGCTGATGTTGGGATAGCAATGAAGTATGCCTTCTCGCCCATCTTCGGGAATGTGTAAATTCTCTTTCTGATATCTACAAAACGCATAGCCATATCAAGGAAGTCTGCCTCAGGATGCTCATAGAGAACCCACATAATCTTACCTGCGTCCATTGCAGAACCACCGCCGATTGCGATGATTGTGTCAGGCTGGAACGCCTTCATCTGCTCTGCACCCTCTTTTGCACAAGCAAGTGTCGGGTCCGGAGCAACATTGTAGAATGTTGTGTGAACAATGCCCATCTCGTCGAGCTTATCTGTGATTGGCTTAGTGTAGCCATTGTTGTAAAGGAAGCTGTCTGTTACGATGAAAGCTTTCTTCTTGCCCATTACGTCTTTAAGCTCACTAAGAGCTACAGGCAATGAACCCTTCTTAAAGTAAACCTTCTGTGGAGCTCTGAACCAAAGCATATTCTCTCGCCTCTCTGCTACAGTCTTGATATTGATAAGATGCTTAACACCAACGTTCTCAGAAACGCTGTTTCCACCCCATGAACCGCAGCCCAATGTGAGGGAAGGAGCAAGCTTGAAGTTATAAAGGTCGCCGATACCACCGAGTGAAGACGGTGTATTTACGATAAGGCGGCAAGCCTTCATTCTCTCAGCAAAACGGTCGAGCTTCTCTCTCTCGTTTACATTGTCAATCCAAAGAACAGAAGTATGACCCATACCGCCGTTGTTTGTAAGGAGTGTTTCTGCCATGTCAAGAGCGTTGTCAAAATCTTCAGATTTGTACATACCGAGGATTGTTGTCAATTTCTCGTGACCGAATGCCTCTTCGGGATCTGTGCTTGTAGCCTCACCGATAAGAACCTTAGTCTGCTCAGGAACCTCAAAACCTGCCATCTTTGCAATGGTTACAGGACGCTGACCAACGATCTTTGCATTTAATGCACCGTTAATAAGGAGTGTGTTTCTAATCTTATCTGCCTCTTCATCATTGAGGAAGTAGCAGCCTCTCTTAATGAACTCAGCCTTTACAGCATCATATACACGCTTATCTGCAATAACAGTCTGCTCTGTAGCACAAATCATACCGTTATCAAATGTCTTGGAGTGAATGATTGAGTTTACTGCATTGATAATATCAGCGGAAGAGTCGATAATTGCCGCAGCATTACCCGCACCAACACCAACAGCCGGAGTACCGCTTGAATAAGCAGCCTTAACCATTCCCGGACCGCCTGTTGCGAGGATAATGTCAGCCTCTCTCATAAGAATATTTGTAAGCTCAAGGCTTGGAACATCAATCCAGCCGATGATACCCTCAGGAGCACCTGCCTTAACAGCAGCCTCAAGAACCACCTTAGCAGCTGCGATTGTGGAATCCTTTGCTCTTGGGTGTGGGCTGATGATAATACCGTTTCTTGTTTTCAAAGAAATAAGGGTCTTAAAGATAGCTGTAGATGTTGGGTTAGTTGTAGGAATAACCGCACCTACTACACCGATTGGCTCTGCAATCTTAGTAACACCGTAAGCAGGGTCGCTCTCGATAACGCCACAGGTCTTTGTATCCTTATATGCATTATAGATGTACTCGGCAGCGTAGTGGTTCTTGATAACCTTATCTTCTACAATGCCCATGCCTGTCTCGGCAACTGCCATCTTTGCAAGTCTGATTCTCTCTTTATTTGCTGCCAAAGCTGCTGCTTTAAAGATTTGGTCAACCTGCTCTTGACTGTATGTTGCGAACTTACTCTGTGCCGCTCTTACTTCCTTGAGCTTTTCTTCAAAAGCTTCTACACTGTCAACCAAAGTGTACTGATACTCGCTCATAATTATTCTCCTGACTTCTAAAATTATACTTAAATACTGTTGCGAAGCGGACTTTGTTATTTTTTTGTCAAAGTCTTGCTCGGTTAACCGACGATTCGCAACCACCTTGATAAATATATCACACCGCAAGTTTTTTTTCAATAGCAAAATTAAGATTTTAGGGGGAATTTTGTAAAATCCACATTTTAACCCTATTTAGTCATTTTAGACATATAAATCATGGTTATTTTGACAAATCGTTCAGTTAGGCAAAAAAGCTAACTAAAAGCTGACTACTTATATCACTTATTTGAAGGTAAAGAAAGAACCAACAATCAAACCTATGTG
>CAMWIZ010000037.1 GCA_947174455.1 uncultured Clostridia bacterium
GCTAAGTGGACTTTATTGAAAAACAAGGAGGATTTTCATGAAAAAAGTTTTAATTACAGGCGGTACTATCTTTGTAAGCAAGTACATAGCAACGCACTTTGCAGCCAAAAACAATACTGAAGTTTATGTACTTAACCGAAACAATCACCCGCAGGTTGAGGGAGTGAAGCTCATACAATGTGACAAAAACAATATAGGCAACGCTCTGAAAAACTACAGTTTTGACACAGTAATAGCGGTAAACACCTATACGGGTAGTGAAATGAAAACTTTAATTGACGCACTTGACAAGATTAACGATTTTATATTTATCAGTTCCAGTGCGGTATACCCTGAATCACTTCCACAGCCGTTTTGTGAAGATATGGAAGTTGGTGTAAACTCTGTTTGGGGTAATTACGGCACAAACAAAATCGATGCAGAAAACCTGCTTCTAAGCCAAGTTCCACAGGCGTACATACTTCGTCCTCCTTACTTATATGGAAGTATGCAAAATTTGTACAGAGAAGGTTTTGTTTTTGACTGTGCCATGCAAAACCGTCCGTTCTGTATACCCAAGGATGGCAAAATGAACCTGCAATTTTTCCATGTTAAAGACCTATGCAGATTTATTGACATTTTACTGAGTACACACCCAAATCAGCACATCTTCAACGTTGGCAACAAAGAGAGCGTTGACATAAATACGTTTGTACAGGAATGTTATAATGTTGTGGGTGCTAAGCTTGAAAAAATATATGTTTCGGAAGTTCATACGCAAAGAAGCTTTTTCCCCTTTCATGATTACGACTACCGCTTAGATGTAAGTAAAATGTGTGAGTTAATGCCAACAACCATGCCCCTTTCCGATGGTTTAAGGGATTCTTTTTTGTGGTATAAGGATAATATGCAAAGTGTTAACAGGAAAAACTACATAGAATATATTGATAAAAATATTTTATGCTAATCTATTTGGTTATTTTATAATATATTAAACAAGTCTAAACAAAAACACGTCGAGAGTTAGTTTTGCTTTCATAAAGGCTTGATACTAATTCTACTCCCATTAGTAGACAATATTCGGCGTTAAATTCCGCATATCTGCGTCAGAAAACCTTACCGGGCGACAGCCCGCTTGCGGCTTTCTTCCTTAATCTGCTAAATTTTCCGCTCGAATCTTTATCTACTCTTGAGAGTAGAATTAGTATGAACTAAACTTTTACAGGCTTTGCCTGTCTATAAAAAATTTGAGAGAACTTTTTGTGAAATAAAAAATTGCGATAACCTCACTATGGGGGCATCGCAATTTTTATTTATCTCATAATATTACTGTTTCATTACGGCACCCTTATCGGCACTGCTTACAAGCTTAGCATACCTTGACAGCCAGCCTGACTTAATGTTCGGCTCAGGTGCTACATACTTAGCTTTACGCTCTGCAAGTACCTCGTCAGATACCTCCAGTGTAATAGATGCATTGGGGATATCTATACTAATCATATCGCCGTCCTCAACCAAACCGATTGTACCGCCGTCTGCCGCCTCAGGCGAAACGTGTCCGATTGACGCTCCACGGCTTGCACCTGAAAAACGTCCGTCCGTAATAAGTGCTACGGTCTTGTCAAGCTTCATACCTGCAAGTGCACTTGTCGGGTTGAGCATTTCTCTCATACCGGGGCCGCCCTTTGGACCTTCATAGCGAATTACAACTACATCTCCATCAACTATTTCAGAGTTGTAAATTGCCTTTATAGCATCGTCCTCGCTATTGAACACCCTTGCAGGACCTTTATGCTGAAGCATCTCGGGTGCTACGGCACTTCTCTTAACTACGCAGCCATTCTCAGCAAGATTACCCCAAAGAATCTGAATACCGCCTGTTGAGCTGTACGGATTGTCAATCGTTCTGATAGACTTTGTATCCTTAATGTACGCACCCTTGATATTTTCAGCAATAGTTTTTCCTGTTGCGGTTATGATGCTTGTATCGATAAGTCCTGCCTTAGCAAGCTCAGCCTGTACGGCAGGAATACCGCCTGCTGCATTCAAATCCTGCATATGTGTCGGACCGGCAGGTGCAAGGTGACAAAGATTAGGAACCTTTGCACTCATCTCGTTAAAAAGTTTAAGGTCAAACGGAACTCCTGCCTCGTTTGCAATAGCAAGCAAATGAAGTACACTGTTCGAGGAACATCCCAGAGCCATATCGCAGGCAAGTGCGTTAAGCAATGACTTTTCGTTTATGATGTCACGGGCACAAATGTTGCGGTTAACAAGCTCCATTATAGCCATGCCTGCGTGCTTTGCAAGTGCAGTTCTGCCCGAATATACAGCAGGGATAGTACCGTTGCCCGGAAGTGCTATGCCGAGTGACTCGCACAGGCAGTTCATACTATTCGCCGTGTACATACCTGCACAAGAGCCGCAGCCGGGGCAAACACTCTGCTCTATTCCTGTAAGACCTTCCTCGTCAATTATTCCTGCCTTGTAGGAGCCTACGGCTTCAAACATCTTGGACAGGGATACCTCCTCGTCTTCGTATTTGCCTGCAAGCATCGGACCGCCGCTGCACACTACAGCAGGAATATTTAATCTTACTGCAGCCATAACCATACCGGGAACAATTTTGTCGCAGTTAGGTACAAGCACAAGACCGTCCATCTGATGTGCTATTGCCATTGTTTCCACAGAATCTGCAATAAGCTCACGGGATGCAAGCGAGTACTTCATTCCTATATGACCCATAGCTATACCGTCACAGACACCTATTGACGGTATCATGATAGGCGTACCGCCAGCCATTCTTACGCCTGCCTTTACAGCCTCTGTAATTTTATCAAGATGGTAGTGTCCCGGAACTATTTCACTGTGTGCGGAAACAACACCGATAAGCGGACGCTCCAGTTCTTCCTTAGTGTAACCCATTGCATAGAACAGACTCCTGTTCGGGGCACGTTCAGCACCCTTGGTTACGTTATCACTTCTCATATCCATTATTAACACTCCTTTTATTGAGGTTATACTGTTTACATTTTATCAAAAACGACCTTGCAAAATTGATTTAATTTTATCAAAAAACAACTTTGTAAACAAGCAGAACTTTATGTAAAAGCTTTTTCCAAATCCCTCAGTATTGCAGAAGAATCGCCTTGTTTAATTTAAGGAACACCGCAAAAATTACATTTTGCAATTTACATTTCCAAAGGAAACATATTAAGGAAGCACTGATTAAATATGGTGCTTAGATTGCGAAATCGGATTTTCAGACAAATTGGACGAAAATACCGCAGGAATACTGGTCTGTCGGTCAACCCCTCTGTCACTTCGTGACACCTCCCCCACAGGGGGAGATCACGTATTTCAAGGGATTTAAGTTCAATTTAACGAAAAGCCGCAAGCAAGATGAGAGCCAAGCCCTTAGGCGGTATATATTCAGGGGTTCCTTAAAGCTACGGTGTTCTCTTAAAAAATTGGAGTGCCGCTGCGGACACTCCATTGGTGACTGATATAAGCTGCCCCATATCAGCCCTATTACATCCACGGAAGCCGTAACCGCCGGTGGATTGTTTACAAAGAATTACTTCTTCAGCCAGCTCATCATCTTTCTAAGCTCTGCTCCTACCTTCTCAAGAAGATGCTCACTCTCCTTGCGTCTTGTTGCGAGGAACTTACCCTTTCTGCCTGATGAGAACTCCTGCATAAACTCAGAAGCGAACGTACCGTCCTGAATCTCTGTAAGAACCTTCTTCATCTCCTTGCGAGTATCCTCTGTGATAAGACGCTTACCTGTTCTGTAGTCACCGTACTCAGCTGTGTTGGAGATAGAGTAACGCATCATAGCGAAACCACCGTTGTTGATAAGGTCAACGATGAGCTTCATCTCGTGAATACACTCAAAGTATGCCATTTCAGGCTCATAGCCTGCCTCAACAAGTGTATCGAAGCCTGCCTTCATAAGCTCTGTAACACCGCCGCAAAGAACAGCCTGCTCACCGAAGAGGTCTGTTTCTGTTTCCTCACGGAAAGATGTTTCAAGAATACCTGCTCTGCCTGCACCGATACCGCAAGCATATGCCAAAGCATAGTCCTTAGCCTTGCCTGAGTTATCCTGATATACAGCGATAAGGCTCGGAACGCCCTTGCCCTCAACATACTGACTTCTTACTGTGTGACCAGGTCCCTTAGGAGCAACCATAATAACGTCAACGTTAGCAGGAGCCTTGATGAAGTTATAGTGAATGTTGAAACCGTGAGCGAACAGAAGCACGTTGCCATCCTCAAGGTTTGGCTCAATCTGCTCCTTGTAAAGATCTGCAGCAAGTTCATCGGGAACAAGCATCATGATAAGGTCAGCAGCCTTTGCAGCCTCAGGAACTTCCATAACCTTAAGACCTGCAGCCTCAGCCTTAGCACAGCTTGAGCTTGTCTTTCTCAGACCTACAACTACATTTACACCGCTCTCATGAAGATTCTGTGCATGAGCGTGACCCTGGCTGCCGTAACCGATAATAGCTACAGTCTTGCCCTCAAGCATACCAAGGTTGCAGTCTGAATCATAGTACTTCTTAATCATTTTTTACTTCCCCTTTTTTATAAAAAAATTTATCTTTATAAGCAATAAGCAAAATCACTTAACAAGTTTAACATTGCCACGCTGAATTGCTGTAACTCCCGTGCGGCACATCTCCATTATATCATATATTTTTAAATTTTCAATAAAAGAATCAATTTTTGCAGGCTTTCCTGCCAATTCAAAAACTATGCTGCCAACAGAGATATCAATAATTTTCGCATTGTAGATAGTGGCAAGCTCCAAAAGTGAGCTTCTGTTGCCTGCATCCTGTGCAATTTTTATAATTAGCAGCTCTCTTATAAGGCTGTCCTTAGGTTCAAGCTCGAATATGCCCACATATTCCTCCAGCTTTTTTGTCTGCTTGATAATCTGCTCAATTTCCTCCTCGCTGCCGCTTGTTGTAATAGTTACCCTTGAAAGAGAACTGTCATTTGTTGCGGAAACGTTAAGGCTGTCAATATTAAAGCCTCTTTGGCAGAAAAGCGAGGACAATCTTGCAAGAACACCCTCGTGGTTCTTAACCAATACGCTGATATATTTCTTATCCATCGCAGTGTACCCCCTATTATTCGTAAATGATATTGTCAGCAGTGCCGCCGGCAGGAATCATTGGGAGAACTCTCTCCTCTCTGTCAACAATACACTCAATCCATGCAGGGCCGCCGTTCTTCATTGCGTCCTCAAGGGCAGCCTTGAACTCTTCGTTTGTTCTGCAGGTATAACCCTTAGCACCAAATCCCTCTGCAACCTTTGCATAATCAGTCTTACGCTCAGGCTCGCTTGCTGCATACCTTTTGCCATAGAAAGTGGTCTGCCACTGTCTAACCATACCCAGAACCTCGTTGTTTACTATAACCGTAATGATAGGCAGATTATAGCTTACAGCCGTACAAGCCTCGTTCATGTTCATGTGGAAAGAGCCGTCGCCAGTTATATGAAAAACGTGCTCTCTGCCTGTTCCGACAGCCGCACCGATAGCCGCACCATAGCCGTAGCCCATGGTACCGAGTCCGCCGCTTGTGAGGAAATTATTGGCATTTACATGGTGCAGATACTGAGCCGCCCACATTTGATGCTGACCTACGTCCGTAGTATACAGAGCGTTTTCGCCTGCTGCATCGCTGAGTATGTCCATAATATCCTTTGGATGAAGCTTATCGCCGCCCATTGACCTTGGATATCCTCTCATAAATGAACCCAGTTCCTCAAACCATGCGTCATGCTTTGCAGAAACGATAAGTTTTTCAAGGTTTGCGAGTATGGTTTCCGCATCGCCAATAACATTATAGTCCGTTTTTACATTCTTGTCGATTTCGCTCTGATCTATATCAATCTGAATAATTGTTGCTTTCTTAGCAAACTTGCCTGGTGAAAGTGCAACTCTGTCTGAAAAACGTGCACCAACCGCAATTACTACGTCTGCCTTATCCACTGCCTTGTTAGCTATAACCGAGCCGTGCATACCGAGTATTCCAAGGTTTTCCGGCATATCGTAACGCATAAGACCGGTTGCCATTATAGTGTGTGTTACAGGAATGTTTGCTTTTTCAACAATATTCCTGATAAGCTCACCTGCACCAGATGTCTTTGCACCGCCGCCAATAAACATAACAGGCTTTTCTGCCTTATTGATAACCTCTGCAATTTTTGCAAGGCTGTCACCGTCAATATATGACTTTTTCTCGGGAACCTGCTTTGCTGCCGGCTCGTACTCAATAACCTCTGCCGTAATATCCTTAGGAATATCAACTAAAACAGGACCGGGTCTGCCACTGCTCGCAATGGCAAAAGCACTGCGTAGGGTTGGTGCAAGATCCTCAATACTGCGAACAACAAAATTGTGCTTTGTTATAGGCATGGTAATACCTGCAATGTAAACCTCCTGAAAGCTGTCACGTCCGATAAGGTTCCTCGGCACGTTTCCTGTAATGGCAACCATAGGCACACTGTCCATGTATGCTGTTGCAATACCTGTTACAAGGTTTGTTGCACCCGGACCGCTTGTTGCAAGTACAACTCCTGTTTTGCCCGTTGCACGTGCATATCCGTCCGCTGCGTGAGCCGCACCCTGCTCGTGAGCCGTGATAACGTGCTTGATTCTATCCTGATATTCATAGAGTGCGTCGTAAATATTGAGAACCGTACCGCCCGGATAACCGAATACTGTATCTACACCGTTCTCAAGCAATACTTCTGCTACTATCTGTGAACCGTTTAACTTCATAGTATATCCCTTTCCCTATTCGGGAACGTCCCTTTCTTATAATTTTTTTGATAATCCGCTGTGCTGCCAATCGCTTTCTATATTCAAGAGAATTTTGTCCGTGGTACAAACACGCAGACCTCAACTGAAGTCCGTAATTAACAGCACTGACGCAAATTATTAGGAAAATACGAGGTATGAGGTATGCTGTAATTTTAAAGCTCTGCCACAGCTTCAACCTCTACCAAAACATTCTTTGGCAGCGTCTTTACTGCCACGCATGAACGTGCAGGCTTTGATGTGAAATACTTGCCGTACACCTCGTTAAACTTAGCAAAATCGCCCATATCCGATAGGAAGCAAACTGTCTTGACGACCTTGTCAAGAGAAGTGCCTGCCTCTGTTAATACTGCTTTCAAGTTGATGCAGACCTGCTCTGTTTGCTCCTCAACGGTGACTGCCTCAACATTTCCCGTTGCCGGGTTGATAGCAATCTGACCCGAAGTAAACACCACGCTGCCGACCTTTACTGCCTGAGAGTAAGGGCCC
>CAMWIZ010000038.1 GCA_947174455.1 uncultured Clostridia bacterium
GTACAGTTATAGAAGTTATCTGTTATATATTCCTGTAGCTTGTTTACTTGTTGCTGCACCTCGTCACTTTCGGGTGATCTATGCATCATATTGCCAAATTCAATGAATATATCAATAAGACCTTGAAGAATTCTTTGCTGCTCCTCTTTACTCTGTTTTGCAATCTTATATTCGTATTCTTTGTAGGCATCTGTGTTGCCCCAAGCTTCCTTTGCCTGCCTTGTATATTCATCAATTTTGCTTACGTCAAATGCTGTAAAATCCATGTTTTTTACTCCTGTCAATTTTATTCCACGGGCAAAGACTATAAGATTTTCCAAATGCTCTTTTCTCAAGGTAAGTAGTTCAATTTGTTGTTCCAAAGCCTTGTTTCTGTCAAAATTCTTATCGTCAAGTATTTTTTTAATATCATTTAGCGGAAACTGAAGTTCACGAAAAAGCATAATCTGTTGCAGACGTTCCAACGCTGTATCGTCATACAGCCTGTAACCGCCCTCCGTCACGTCTGACGGCTTTAACAGCCCTATTTTGTCATAATAGTGTAAGGTGCGAACGCTTACCCCTGTTAAATTGCTTACATCTTTTACTTTCAACATGAAACCACTCTCCTCCCGTGTAACAACAGTATAAGCTATGACGTAGAGTCAGAGTCAAGTGTTTCCTTAATTTTTAGAAACATTTTATTTGGGTCAGGTCACCGTGTGCAGTGTGAACATCTACACCACACATTTCTAAACTCCGTATATACTCCACAAAATCCTTGCTGATTATTTCCCCTGCAACCACCAAAGGTATTCCAGGAGGGTATGCATATATATGGTCAAGACTTATTTTTCCTACAGCTTGTTCCAAAGGCAAAATTTCGCCGTTCTTGGGCAAGCTTGCAGGAGAATATTGCGACTGCTGTAAAGCCGGAACATTAAAGCTATTGACCTGTGTTGTATTTCTGCATAGTTTTTCATCAATTTCAGAAAGTGCAGCAATCAATCTTTGAAAATTTTCGTCACTGTCACAAATGCTCGTCATTGCCACCGCATAAAACGAATATGCCATTTCAAGCTCTATGTGATATTCCCTTCGCAAACGCTCGGACAGCTCCACACCGCTTATGCCACAGTCCTTTGTACATATAACAATTTTACCTGAATCAAATCCGTAAAAATTATGATTGTATACACAGTCTGCTCCATGACACAGGAGTGTGATATTTTTTAAGTTCTTCATTTTTTCGTCAAAATCAGCAAGTCTTTTCCCATATTTTGCAAAGAGGCTTACTCCGTGTTCTGCTAAAATATCAAAGCACCTGTCGGCAGATGCCATAAGAACATATGACGGACTGCTCGTTTCAAATACAGCAAGCTCAGCGGAAAAATCTCCTGCGTTAACAAAATCACCGTTTATATGTGCCACCGCAGTTTGAGTCAGCGACGGCAAAGTTTTGTGCAGACTTGATATAACGATATCCGCACCGCAGGCAACAGGCTCACCTATTACGTTGTCAACAAACGCTTGATGTGCACCATGGGCATTATCTACAATAACGGGCACATTTACATTGTGTGCAATACGGCAAATTTCCTCTATATTGCTTATTACCCCCTCATAGGTGGGTGAGGTGATAACAACCGCCTTTGATTTCGGGTAAGTTTTCAACATTATTTCAATATCATGTGGATAAATACTTCCGCTGACAGCCGTTTTTTTGTCCATTGGTGGATAAATGTAGTGTGCGGTCAGATTATTTAACGTACATGCATTGTATACTGATTTATGGCAATTTCTTGCCATAATAATTTCATCGCCATACTCAGTCACGGTTCTGACAGCCGCCAATATTCCGCAGGTACTTCCGTTAACTAAAATAAAAGAGTGCCTGCTGTTATACAGACGCTCTGCTTTAGCCTGTGCTTGTTTTATAATACCCTCAGCATGGTGCAAGTTATCAAATCCGCTTATCTCTGTTATATCCAATGAGTAGGGTATATCATCCCCCAAAAGTGACACATTTCTCTTATGTCCGGGCATATGCAGCGGAACAAAATCCGTTTGTGAGTAGCTTTTCAATTTAAAATAAAGACTTCCGTCACTAATACTTTTTTTCATACAATTTATTCCCTGTTAATACTGCTTTACTTTCTTAACGTCATGCTAATAAAACCGTAGGATATTTTATTACTGCCGTTAGTTATCGTTGGGGAGAACCACTTGCAGCAGGTTCTCCCCATTTTCGCTTTTTGTATGTAATAGTTTATCTGTTCCCCTCTCCGCTGCTCTCAGGAAGGGTGTTTCGCTGACTGCGGTCAGCAAACAAGGTTCTGCCTTGGATCCGCAAGCCTTTAAAAAGGCTTGACCGAAACTTTACATTGCCTCGCATCAAATCAAGAAAAGCTTGACCGAAACTTTACATTGCTTCGCTTATAGACAAAATTTAAAATACTTTAAAAGATAACTGTTAAGTTTTGTTCGACTTTTTTCAAAAAGTCGGCGGTTTCCGAAGGCAGAGCCTTTGGTAGATTCTTAAGGACAACATCCTTAACACACGCCCCTCATCTGTTTATAAAAATCAAGTGTTTGCAGTCTTTTGCCAAGCTGGTTTATGAGGTACTCCTCCGATGCCTGCGAAAGCACCGGCAGTGAATTTTCCGACAATGAAAAGGCAAACAGCCTTTGAAATTCGGCATAGACACAGTGACGCATTGCGGCAGTAACACCCAAGCCTGTGCAAATTTTTCTCTCCTTATAGCTGCCTATACAGTCACCGCAGACAAGCACACCCATATTGGGCAGGAAATACATCTCATCATGCTCATAGACCGCACAACTGTCACAGCATATTAAATTCGGCATATAGCCTGCCATGGACAAAATACGGAACTCAAACAAGCTTTTTAACCGGTCGTTATCACGTTCGCCCTTACACAAAAAATGCAGGCAATTAAGCGTCAGCCGCAAATATTCCTCCGCCGACTCTCCCTCAGGGGCAAGATTTATCAGAAGTTCACAAAAGTACTGTGCAAGTGCAAGCTTTTCAACGTCTTTTCTCAAAGCGATGAAAACCTCCTGAGCCACTGCATCATCTATTATGTACCTATCCCGACCGCTGTAGAAAGAAAATCGGGAATAGGTCAGCAATCCTGTTGCTGCACTTTTGGAACTTTTTATACTCTTAGCACCATGTGCAAATGCTCTGACGATGCCGTTACTTCTTGTTAAAACCGTGACAAGCTTGTCTTGCTCCTTGATTATCTGTTCGCGAATAACCAGCCCGTCCGTACTGAATTTCATTGGCTGCCTCCTGCGGATTAGTAGTATCCTTGCTGTTCTTTATCGAAGAATATTTCAGATAGTCGATTACACTACCTGTTGTGACAAAGTTATTCCATGCATCGAACTCATCCATCTTTATTACCTCCGCTTAAAGTTTATACTAAAAGTATACTCCTAAGACGGGTGCAATATTTATTGTATTTTAAAATACATTTGTAAATTTTTTCTGACTTAACTATAATTTTTTTTAAGACAACAACGCACACTTTATGCCCTGCAGCTCAGTGTGCGGTACTGTATATGTGCATTTTACAACGTCAGTCAAAATTACTTTGATCGTAACCAAGGGTCCTAAGTATACCCTCACGGTTACGCCAATCTTCTTTTACTTTCACCCAAAGCGTAAGATTTATCTTGCAGTCAAAAAAGCTCTCCATATCGTGACGTGCATACGTCCCTACTCTCTTGAGCATAGAACCGCCCTTTCCGATAATTATACCCTTATGGCTGTCACGCTCACAATAAATCGTAGCATCTATATCTGTAATGCCGCAGTCCGATCTTGACTTAAATCTTTCAATAACTACCGCCGTTCCGTGTGGGATCTCCTTATTAAGTAAACGCAACAGCTTTTCCCTGATTATTTCAGACGCAATAACCCGTTCCGGCTGATCTGTCAGCGTATCGGGGTCAAACATATGCTGCCCCTCGTCTGCCTGCTTTGACAAGGCGTTTACCAAATCATCTATACCGCTGCCCGTTTGAGCAGATACGGGAACAATGTCGTCAAAATCAAACTCCTCGCTGTACTGGGAAATCTGTGCAATTACATCGCTCTTCTCCTTTAGCTTGTCTATCTTATTGAGTGCAAGCACCGCAGGAATACCTACAGAACGAAAACGCTCCATCAGCAGCCTTTCGGTATCTCCGGGGGCTTTATCGCATTCAGCGACAAGCAGACAAGCGTCTACACCTGCAACGGATTCGTTGATTGAACGAACCATATATTTACCAAGGCTGTTCCTTGGCTTATGCAGACCGGGTGTATCAATAAAAACAAGCTGTATATCCTCATGTGTATAAACGCCCATAATTCTTGTGCGGGTGGTTTGGGGCTTTGATGAAACTATAGTTATTTTCTGTCCCAAAATTTTGTTAAGTATTGAGGACTTACCTACATTCGGTCGTCCTACAATAGCTATAAATGCCGTCCTTTCAGTAGCCATACAAATAACCTCATTCTTCATTTTTAAAATTTTAAGGAAGCTTTGAATTTTGCTCTGCTTGACTAAGTGACAAGTAGAATTTCACTTTACATTAAGCCTACCAACTATTTATATTATATCACAAAAAATGTAATCAGTGTTGCGTTTTGGAAATATTTTTGCTTATTTCAGCCCTGTTTCGAAGTACAGTGTCAAAGCAGATACGCTATATCAGTACTGTTTATTATGCTATCCAAGCTGTACAATGCAAGAATTTGGTCTATGTTTTCCGTTTTAACAAGGTCTGATACTGTTCCTTTATAGTATCTGAGGTCAACCAGCACTATCTCGCTGTAATTGTCAGCCAAAAACGGTGCAAGGCAATGTGTATACGAATCACGAAGCACCAACAGTCTTTTGTCGTTCTCTACGTAACTGTTTGTTATGGTTACAAGACCATGGTTGCCGTCAAGAAACGTTGTATACTGATCGTCCGAATACATATTATCCATAAAGAACATACTGTTTGTGCTTGTTACCTCTCCGTTTTCCGCTATAGTAACAGTTATGTTTGTTTTTGTATGCTCTGCATTTTTCCACAGCTCTATACTTTCGCCGTCATTGTCCCACAAACCTGCCTTACCGTAGCTTGTGCCGTAGAAATTGTAGTATTTCTCAACCTTGAACTTATTTTTCGGTGTAGGTGTATAGCCTAAGCTTCTGCCAAGCGTGGTATAACATTCATAAGCACCCAAGCTTGTCCAGTGGTGGTCGGTTTTATAGTAAAGCTGTTCGCTGTCGGCTTTAAGCTTAAAATCCTGTACCACATCAACGTACTTTATATTGCTGTTAAGCTCATTCAAATCATATTTTACAACATCTATCAAAGCATCGTCGTTATACTCATAATGTCTTGACGGAAGCTTATCTCCCATAATATAACCCGCAGACGGAATAATACACATATAGGTAGGAAGATTAACACTCCTTGCAAATTCGTCAATATACTCAACATTGCTGTCAAGCGTTGTGCTGTAGTTTACAGGTACTGCAAAAAGAAAGCCGTCCTCACCCTTATACACACCGTTTGAACCGTTTCTTCCGCTGTACATATCATAATACGAGTTAGCACCGACCCAAAAGGTTCTCATGGGCATATGATCTGCAAGATACGTTTCAAACTTCTGTCCAAAGGTACCGTTTAAAACATTCTCTGCGGTTACTTCGGGCATTTCTGACAGTGACCTTTTTTCAAGTTCGGAATAGTCGCTCATCGGCAAAGCCACATACATAATTGCAACGGCAAAAATAAAGAAAGAAAACACAAAAGACGGCATATATTTTACAATCCTTGCTTTCTTCTTAGATCTTTTCGTCTTTTTCTTGGACTTTTTCTTTGGAATTTTTTTTACGTCCTCCACTAAAATCACCGCCCTTTAAAATTTAAAGTACAAAAACGGATTGTAGCCCGAACTTACCAAGGATGCTGTACAGAGTAAAAGTCCGCAGACACAGGCAACTGTTTCGGGAATCCAGCACCAGCTTTTGTTTTTAATTTTATCATAAAGATTTTTTGAAATAGGTGTGCAGGCAAAAATTGCAATAACAAAAATCGGCAGATACGAGATAATATCGACCATACCGTTATGAGATGCCGCACCTGCCGAAAAGTCAAACAGTCTTACTGCAAATCTCCACAGCTTACCCATATCTTCAAAATAGAATATTACCCAACCGAAAATTATAAGTACCAAGGTATACATATGCGACACCGTTGCAGGTGCTTTTTTCAGGACTTTAAGCAGAAACATCTTTTCTATAACCAAAATTACAAAGAAATACAAGCCCCACAGAATAAAGTTATAGCTTGCACCATACCAAAGTCCGGTTAGTGCCCATACGACAAACATATTGAACACTTGACGTGGAAAACCCTGTTTGTTGCCGCCCAGGGGAATATATATATATTCCCTGAACCATGTTGAAAGTGATATGTGCCATCTTCTCCAAAATTCGGTTATAGATTTTGAAATATAGGGATAATCAAAGTTTTTCAAAAACTCAAAGGCAAATATTTTGCCCAAACCGATTGCCATTTCGGAATATCCGCAAAAATCAAAGTAAATTTGCAGAGCATAAGCTATAATACCAACCCATGCGGCAAGCAAACCCACCGAACCGCTGCCATCTCTCATAGTGTCCCACAGTTTTCCCATTTGATTTGCAAGCAATACTTTTTTACACAATCCGACAATGAAGATTTTTACACCTTCGTTAAAACTGTCCATGCTTTCACGTCTGTTTACAAGCTGCTTTTCCACGTCCTTATACCTCACTATAGGACCTGCAATAAGCTGGGGAAAAAGTGACACATATGTACCGAATGTAATAAAATTCTTCTGAACACCTGCATCACGTCTGTAAACATCTATGGTATATGACATTGTTTGGAAGGTGTAGAATGAAATACCGATGGGAAGCGGAATTTCCGCAAGCTTTGTACCCAAAAACGGCATAACCATGTTAAGTGTATCGCCAATAAACCCTGCATACTTAAAATATCCAAGCAATCCAACATTAATCACTATTGAAGTAATTAGGGTTGCCTTAGCCGCCTTTAGATTTGGGTTTTCCCTAAATTTAAATTTATCTATCAGCAAACCGGACACATAGTTAAGCGAGATTGAAACAAGCATCAACACAATAATTGTCGGCTCTCCCCAACCGTAAAATATCAGATTAACTACAAACAGCAACAAATTTCTGAAACGCTTTGGCGTTATATAGTACAACAGCAGTACAACAGGAAAGTATATAAA
>CAMWIZ010000039.1 GCA_947174455.1 uncultured Clostridia bacterium
ATATTATTTTTTACATAAAATTCTCATATATGGATTACGCTTATTGTTGTAATCTATGGTTTTAGTTACATTAGCAACGTGCTGCATATTGAGGCATACAGAATAAATTCCATTAAAACCCTTAGTACTAACTTTGTACCAGTATTAAAATTATCAATCCATACGTCTTGAATCCATGAATTATTCCCAATTAACCGATGATGTCAGCAAAGTAACGGACTCACTTCCTACCGTCAGCAAACCGTCCTCTATTCTTCCCCTTTTCTCATCGCCATTATCAAACTCGATTTTACATATGCAGGGCTTGACTGATGTTATAAAAGGAATATGACCTGCCATGACTGCTAAATCACCCTCACAGCCACGCAATGAAATCATATATACATCATCTTTAAACTTGTCACCGTCAGGTGTAGAAACTGTAAGTCGAAATGTACTCATGCCTGTGCCTTTCTTGCTTTTTCAACGGCTTCATCAATCGTGCCTACAAACAGAAATGCCGATTCCGGAAGGTCATCGTGTTTTCCCTCAATAATCTCCGCAAAGCCACGTACTGTTTCTGACAAAGGTACATAAGTACCGGGAATACCTGTAAATTTCTCAGAAACATCGAACGGCTGCGATAGGAAACGCTGTATTTTTCTTGCACGGGAAACAAGCAGCTTGTCCTCGTCGGAAAGCTCGTCCATACCCATAATAGCAATAATATCCATAAGTTCACGGTATCTTTGTATTATACGCTGTACCTCTCTTGCAACCTTATAGTGCTTTTCCCCAACAATATCAGGATTAAGAATACGTGAGGTTGATTCCAGTGGGTCTACAGCAGGATAAATTCCCTGTGAAGCAATGCTTCTTGCAAGTACTGTTGTAGCATCAAGGTGTGCAAATGTAGTTGCAGGTGCAGGGTCTGTAAGGTCATCAGCAGGAACATATACAGCCTGAACAGATGTTATAGAACCACGCTTCGTGGATGTAATTCTCTCCTGCAAGGCACCCATTTCGTTTGCAAGCGTCGGCTGATAGCCAACGGCAGACGGCATACGTCCCAAAAGTGCCGAAACCTCACTTCCTGCCTGAGTAAATCTGAATATATTGTCAATGAACAGAAGAACGTCCTGTCCCTCTTTATCTCTGAAATACTCAGCCATTGTAAGACCCGACAATGCAACTCTCATTCTTGCTCCAGGTGGCTCGTTCATCTGACCATATACAAGCGATGTATTGCTAAGTACACCCGACTGTTTCATTTCATTATACAAGTCGTTGCCCTCACGGGTACGTTCGCCGACACCCGTAAACACAGAAAGTCCGCCATGCTGCTTTGCAATGTTATTGATAAGCTCCATGATAAGAACTGTTTTACCTACACCTGCACCGCCGAACAGTCCAATCTTACCACCTTTAGAATAAGGGCAAATTAGGTCAATAACCTTTATACCTGTTTCTAAAATCTCTGTCGAGGTTGCAAGCTCGTCATACTCAGGTGCTGAGCGGTGAATATTCCAACGCTCACAGTCAGCAGGAGTTGGTCCGTTGTCAACCGCCTCACCGAGTACGTTGAAAATTCTTCCCAACGTCTCCTTACCGACCGGAACACTTATCGCCTTGCCTGTATCGGTAACCTTAGTACCTCTTTTAAGTCCGTCTGTGGACGACATTGCTATACATCTTACCGTGTTGCCGCCTATATGCTGAGCAACCTCAACGGTAAGAGTTTTTTCTCCTATGGGAATAGTAAGTGCATTATAAATAGCCGGCAGACCGTCCTCATCAAAACGGACGTCTACAACAGGCCCCATAACCTGTGCAACACTGCCTATATGAGTTTTTGCCAAAATTCGGTCACTCCTTTATCATGTGCCGCTGCCTGCAACAATTTCTGTTATTTCCTGTGTGATAGCACCTTGTCTTGCTCTGTTATACTCAAGCTGGAGGTCATCTATCATCTGCTGTGCGTTCTTGCCTGCTGAATCCATTGCCATACGTCTTGCGGCAACCTCACTTGCAAAGCTCTCACGCACAGCACCCATGAGAACGCCTGTAACATAAGTTGGAACGGCAGCATTGAGAATTTGAACCTCATCGGGTTCAAATATCATGCCTGCGGCACGCTCTTTGCCGCTACCCTCAAGCGGCAGTACCCATTTTATCTTAGCAGTTTGGGTCATCATGGATACAAATTCAGTATATATTATGCCAAGCTTTGAAAATTCACCCTCTGAAAACTGCTTACAAAGCTGTCTTGCCAGCTTGTTGGCATCCTCGCCGGAATAATACTCTGAGGAATGGAATTCACCGCCGAAACGCTCGCATGAGCGTTTACCTATTGGTATAATCTCAACATCAGGGTACTCCCTTGCCAAACGAAAAACATTAGCATTATAGCCGCCCGCTAAGCCTCTGTCACCTGCAATGACAATGATCTTAACCTTGCCGTCGCTGTCTTCTTTCATAAAAGGACTTTTGCGACATTCATTGCAGGCGGTGATAATATCTATTGTTTCCCTAACAGCATTCTCATATTGACGGCTTCTCTGCATAGCCTCAGATGCACGCCTTATTTTTGAGGAGGCAACAAGTCCCATTGCCTTTGTAAGGTGCTGTGTTGAGTCAACGCTTTTTATGCGGGTTCTAAGTGCTTTTGTATCAGCTCCCACAGTGGTCACCTCTGCATTTCTTCCAGAACTTCTTTAAGTTCCTTAATGTCAGACTCATCAAAGTATCCCTCAGCAATACGATTAAGCCAATTTCTTCTCTCGTGTTCAAGCTTTTCGTAAAGTTTCTCTTCATAGTCATGAACCATGTTAACAGGTACATCGTTTAGATATCCGTTAACAACTGCATAAACTATAGCAACTTGACAGCCAACCTCAACAGGTGAATTTCTGTTCTGCTTCAGGACTTCTACTATACGCTCACCCAGTGCCAAACGTTCCTTAGTGTCAGCGTCAAGGTCACTGCCAAACTGTGCAAATGACTGAAGCTCCCTGTACTGCGAGTAAAGAAGCTTAAGCTCACCTGAAACCTTTTTCATGGCTTTAAGCTGAGCCGCACCGCCTACACGGCTAACAGAAATACCCGGGTTAATGGCAGGCATAATTCCTGCGTGGAAAAGCTCTGTTTCCAAGAATATCTGACCATCAGTAATAGATATTACGTTTGTGGGGATATATGCGGATACATCGCCCGCCTGTGTTTCAATTATAGGCAGAGCGGTAATTGAACCGCCGCCGTACTCCGGTGCAACACAAGCCGCACGTTCGAGCAAACGGGAGTGAAGATAGAATACGTCACCTGGATAAGCCTCTCGTCCGGGTGGGCGACGAATAAGCAAGGAGAGTGCACGGTAAGCAACAGCGTGCTTGCTCAAATCATCATATATAATTAAAACGTCCTTACCTTGCTCTCTGAAATACTCAGCCATAGCACAGCCTGTGTAAGGTGAAATGTACTGTAGAGGTGAACTTTCAGCGGCAGAGGCAGAGACTATAATTGTATACTCCATAGCACCTACACGGGTAAGCTCATTTGCAAGCTGTACAACAGAACTGCTTTTTTGCCCTACTGCAACGTAAATACAAATAACTCCGCTGTTTTTTTGGTTAATGATTGTATCTATAGCAATTTCCGTTTTACCTGTTTGTCTGTCACCGATGATAAGCTCTCTTTGACCACGTCCAATCGGAATCATGCTGTCTATAGCTTTGATACCGGTCTGAAGAGGAACAGATATACTTTCCCTTTCAATAATACCCGGTGCCTCACTCTCAATAGGACGTGTCTCCTTGCAATGCGTAGGTCCCTTGCCGTCAATAGGCTCACCGAGAGCATTTACTACACGTCCGAGCAAGGCGTCGCCAACAGGAACAGACAAAACTCGTCCTGTTCTGCGAACCGTTGTACCCTCTCTGATATCATTATCATCTGACAGAATGGCAACTGAAACAGTTTCACTCTCCAAGTTTTGTGCCATGCCAAAGCTTCCGTCCTCAAACTCCAACAACTCGCTTGACATACACTCACGCAAACCGTAGACCCTCGCAATACCGTCACCAACAAGGATAACCGTACCTGTTTCCGCCATTTCTATACGTGACTTATAATTTTTTATTTGATCCTTAATAATGTTACTTATTTCTTCAGGTCTTAGACTCACTGGTTCATCACTTCCTTTATATCATGTAAACGCCTTCTAAGACTTCCGTCCAATATTTTGCCGTCGATATGGACTATCATTCCACCTAAAACTGCTCTGTTATGCGAACACTTTATTATCACGGTATGACCGCAGTATTTTTCAAGCTGCAGCTGTAAAGCTTCCTTTTCTTTAGCTGTAAGCGGTACTGCACTTATAACCTTAGCGGTGGATATTCCCTCAGAACTGTGATACATATCGTCATAATCGGACACACACTTATGAAATATTCTGATATGGCCCTTCTCACACAAAAGCTTAATAAAAGAAACCACATATTCAGTCACACAGTCTGAGAATGCTGCATCAACAGCCCCCAAACGCTCCGTCATAGGGATATTGGGCGAAGCCAAAAGATCCATATACTCAGGATTGCCCTTTAGAATTGAGGAAACCGTATTCAGTGCGTCGGATATAGTCTTTACCATACTCTCACTGTGGTTTGCATTGCCCGAAAGAGTTTCTTCCTGGGCAAGCATAAACAGTGCCTGAGCATACTCCTTACTTGTTTCCGTCATTCTCATCACCTATTTCCTTAATAAAGGAATCTATAAAATCTCTGTGGTCGGCACTTGTAATCTCACGTTCAAGAATTTTTTCTGTAAGCATTGCGGAAACCTCCACAATCTCTTTATGAACATCTGCAACTGCCTTTTTCTTCTCAAGCTCTGCTTCATTCTTGGCTTGCTTAACAATGACATCAGCTTTTTCCTTAGCATCGGCAATAATCTTGTCGCTGCGGCGGTTTGCTTTGTCGGTGGCCGACTTTACGATGCTCTTCGCTTCGGAACCGGCATTTTTAAGCTTATCTTCATACTCCGCTTTGCTCTGCTCTGCAAGCTCCTCTGCCTTTTTCGCCGCACTATATCTGTCATCTATACTCTGCTGGCGGTCAGCCATTGCTTTTTTTACAGGCTTGTAGAGAAGCTTTTTAAGTATAAGAAACAGTATAAGAAGATTGCACAGTGATATCAAAATCTGCCAGATGTTAACGGATATAACCTCTGATGGCTGCATATAAATCACTCCTAAACTGGACTTAACCCAATGTGCTCATTGTATTTACAAGAATGTTTACAAATCTTCCCGGTGCCAAGAAAATAAGAAGAATAGCGATAACAAGTGCATAAAGACCTGTTGTTTCAGCAACGGCACAACCCATAAGCATTGTTGTTGTAACTGAACCCTTGCATTCCGGCTGACGGCCAATAGCCTCACAAGCCTTTGCTACAGCGTGTCCTTCACCGATACCGGGGCCTATACCTGCAATCATTGCCATACCTGCACCAAGTGCACAGCATCCCAAAATAATACCAATAGCGAGTTCCATAATTTTTCCTCCTAATTTTTTAAATCAATTTATTTTCAGGCTGTTCTTGAACAATATTAAGAAGCAGCCTTTTGCCGATTAAGCTTTTTTCTTCTACGCTCCTCGTATTCATCTGACGGGAATGCAGACGAAACATAAAGCATGGTTAACATAGCAAAGATAAACGCTTGCAGACAGCCACTGAAAATGTCAAAATAGATAGACAGAACAGCTGGAATACCTATCTGGAAAAACGGTACTTCACCGATAATGCCGGAAAGATTACCGAAAACCATTGCCGAAATTCCTTGAAGTCCCGAAGCAACCAAGACGGATATTACAGTACCCGAAAGCACGTTACCGTAATGTCTGAAAGCCATAGAAACAGGTGTTGCAAACTCACTGATAATGTTTATTGGTGCAAGAAATGCAACTGGTTCTGCAAAGCTTTTAAGATAATATGCAGGACCGCACTTAAACTTATAGTATGTTATCAGGAAAAACACAAGTACTGCCCATCCTGCGACCACATTAAGGTCAGACGTCGGCGGATAAAGTCCGACAAGCGTCAGCAGACTTGAGAATGCCGACAAAACCATTATCGCTGCAACAAACGGTACGAAATTATGGAAGTACTCCCCCATATTTTCGTTAACCATATTTTCCACCTTTTCTATGCCCCATTCAACCAAATGCTGTCTGCGTAGGTTCGGCACTGTTGCCAAGCCATGAGTAAGATACAAGCACAGAAAAAAAACAGATACAATAACGAGCCAAGAATTAACTTGGGATTCCGTTATCGGCAAATCTTGAAGCGGAAGCTTTATTGTAAAGAATATACCTGCACCTGAAATTTCAATTCCCTCAGCCGCAGGCTTTGTCAATACCTTTATGACCATTCCGCACACAATGGGCAGTACAGTCATAAGCAAAAGCAATACGTCAACCAGTCGAAAGAGTCCGCTTTTCTTTTTCACAATACCTTTCACCCCCTTTTGTTTTAAACGTTTTTACCTACAACTGCACACAACCGATTGTGCTGTGTATATTGCTATGCAGTACAGATAAAAAAATCATTAACTGTTCCCTCTGTTACTTTCCGCAGAAACATCACTTTTCAAACTTTTGTCAAACAAGGGACGCAGTTTTACTGCAATACCCGGAAAAAAGAGAGGAATTATTACTGCCGCTGTATTGAATACAGGAACGGCAACACCGACGGCGGTAAGAACAACAATAGCAAAGTAGCGTAATGACTGTGATAACTTCATACGGCTTGCCGCCTCTTTTTCATCGCAGGTTACTGCCTTTTGAACAGTCAACCCCATAAAAAAGAAATTACCAACGGCAGTAATACCGCTTAGCAGATTACCCAGTAAAACCGCAACACTCCATTGACCAATTATCAGAAATACAGCCTGCATAGCAACACTGAGAACCAGCACACTGACTGCAATGTATACGGTTTCCCTCAGAACTGTGCTGTCAATCTTTTTCATAAATAAACCATCACATCTCCTATCGTCGTCTATCGGTATATTTTATATTAACCGCAGCATCATTATATATTATCAAACTCACACAATCTGTCATGTTTTCATGATAAACGAAAGACAAGAGTAAGTATGATAGCGTTTGGTTACCCGATTTTGTGGTATAATCTCTAAATAACCGACGCTACTATTATAGAATAAAATGGAAAAATTAGCAATAGAATTATCTAACTAAAAT
>CAMWIZ010000040.1 GCA_947174455.1 uncultured Clostridia bacterium
TTCCTCATCAGCTTGCAAGAGTCATGCTGTGCGAACAGATTTACCGTGCCTTCTCCATTTCAGCAGGAACAAAGTACCACAAATAGTAATCTAGGAGTTAAGCAGAGGGGAATTTGGCTTCATGCTCCCTTAAAAATAAAAAATTATTACAGTGTAAATATGAATAATGGCTGTAGTGCAGTGATGTTAGAGTGTTACTGTGCTGCGGCTGTTTTTACTTTTCCACAATTGTTAAAAAACATGAGGAAAAGTGCGGCGGTACAATACTCCGATTATGACCCAAACCAACAAATTTATTTAACTTTAGATGTTATACTGATATCTGTGGGAGGTAAACTCTGTTTGCCAGACCGAACCACGCAAAGCTAATACAGGTATGATTGAAAATATTAGATTCCCTAGTTCAAATAACAAAAAATATTAAGGAAAAATGTTTATTATGAGATGCTGCCCTATCTGTGTGTAAATATGAAAATTCCATAATTCCTTAAAAAGGCTTGATTTTTATGTCATTTCAGCGTATAATTTAAGGGAAAAGTGGGAAAGGGTGGATATAGGTGTCAGCAAGTGGAGAAATTCCCCTGCAAAATGCCTGAGGTTCAGTGTTATGACGAATTATCTTATTGGTTCATATCAGCATAATATTGATGCTAAGGGTCGTTTGACTGTACCTGTACGTCTGCGTGAGCAGCTTGGTGACGGTTTTTATGTTACCAGGGGCTTGGGCGGCTGCCTTTTCGTTTATCCCGAAAAAGAGTGGGAAGCTTTTCTGGATGATATTTGCAGCAAGCCGTTGTCGCAGGCAGCAGGCTTACAGCGTTACTTTTTGGCTAACTGTTGTCAGGCTGAGCCTGACAGCATGGGCAGAATACTTATCCCAAAGGCATTGCGTGACTTTGCAGGTATTGTGAAAGAGATTACCTTTATAGGTGTCGGCAAGCGTGCTGAAATTTGGGCGTCTGAAAAGTTACAGGCATTTGACGATGCCCAAACAGAGGAAGATATCGTTGAGGCAATGTCAACAAGTTTGCTGTGAAAATTGGGCATGCTTTAAGTTTATGCTGTGACTGCAAGTTATCATTTCTGCATAAGTCTATTACGGGGCTTACAGCTTCCAAAATAGGAACCTTTGGCGGTTCTAAGGGCAACGCCCTTAATAACAGTAGGGGTGGTTGTTGAAAAATGGAGTTTGAACACAAGTCGGTGCTTTTGCAGGAGTCCATAGACGGGCTTAACATTAAGCCAAACGGAATATACGTTGACGGCACAGCGGGTGGCGGGGGTCATTCCTACCATATCGCCCAAAAGCTTGGCAGTGGCAGGCTGATTGCTATTGACCAAGATCCCGATGCTATTGCTGCCGCAGGCAAAAGGCTTGAGCAGTTTGAAAATGTACAAATTGTGCGTTCTAATTTCAGCAAAATTAAAGAAGTGCTGTTTTCGCTTGGAATATCTCATGTAGACGGTGTGCTGCTTGATATAGGGGTTTCATCATGGCAGCTTGACGAGCCTTCAAGGGGTTTTTCATATCACTATGATGCTCCGCTTGATATGCGTATGAGCAAAGAGGGAGTAAGTGCGTACGACATTGTAAACAGTTATGCACCGGGTGAACTTATAAAAATTCTTTCTGCTTACGGTGAGGAGAAATTTGCAAAAGGCATTGTTCGAGAAATAATGCGTGCAAGGGAACACAAGCCTGTGTCAACTACACTGGAGCTTGCAGAGCTGGTTAAGAATGCATATCCTATTAAGGCACGGCAAAAGGCACACCCTGCACGGAAAACATTTCAGGCGTTGAGAATAGCTGTAAACGGTGAGCTTGACAGACTGAAAGAGGGACTGCAAAGTTCCTTTGACGTTCTTAACCCCGATGGCAGGCTGGCGGTTATTACGTTCCATTCGTTGGAGGACAGGATAGTTAAGCGTACAATGGCTGACTGGTGTGTGGGCTGCACTTGTCCAAAGGATTTTCCTATCTGCGTTTGCGGCAATAAACCAAAGGCGGAGCTTGTTAACAGAAAGCCGATTGAGCCTAGTGAACAGGAGCTTGTGGATAATAACCGTGCAAGAAGTGCTAAGCTACGTGTATGTAAAAAGACAAATTGTGACACAAAAGTAAACAAAATTACGTTTATGTCATAAAAATATAACAAATTCGTCATTTTGCATATTTATGGGACATACTTTTCTAATAGTTTGGCGGTTAAAACGTTTGGAAAAAGATCGGTTTTAGTGTATAATATATATAGTAGATGCAGTTGGGTGTTAACTGCATATTGTGGTAAATTGTTTTGTTTATGGTTTTGGTTTTATATAAATTCGGGGTGTTGTGATGTCTTTCTACGGAAGAAGCGAAGCCTACGATCTTACACTGTTTGAGGAAACTGTGCCTGATGTGGAGCTTAGCGTAAAGTCACAAAAGAATAATGTTGTCGACCTTGAAAAGGAACGCAATAAAAGAAAAAAGGCAAGGATAAATCCCTTAACAGCTTTGTTGGGAACTGTGACGTCATCCCTTGTTTTGCTTGCGGTAGTTGCAATTATTCATGGTCAGGCACAGCTTACTGAACTTAATCAGCAGATTACCGATGCTGAAACTCAGCTTACCGAACTGCAAAGCTACTATACTCAGCTTGAGATGAAGGTTGAAACTAAGCTTAACCCTGCAATGGTTGAGGAGTACGCAAAGGACGTGCTGGGTATGTCCAAGACAGAAAGCTATCAAAAGGAGTTCATCAGTCTTTCACAGGGCGATAAAGCGGTAGTCGTCGGCGGAGAAGAGGAAAGTCTGATTGACAGAATTCTGAATGCCATAAGCGGCATATGGTCTGAAAATTAAAATTTGTTTTGTTTTGGTATGATATTGTTCATACTCTGCGGTTTTTGGGTATATATATTAGATAGTTTGGGGTGGGGCGGTGCTGCTCCACCCTCTTTGAATTTAGTTTAGGTTTTACATATTGGGTGGATTAAAAATTGCGACTGAAGGGAGTAGCCGTATTGATGAGTGAGAATCCTTTAAAAAAGCTAAAAACACGCACAACGGTACTGCTGGCTATTATTATTATTTTAGGATTTGGCTTAATTATGAGCAGGCTTGCGTACCTTACCTTAATTCAAGGTGAAGAGCTTCAGGAAAAGGCTGTGGATCAACAGCTGCAGGATACCTCGGTTTCTGCTAAGCGTGGCTCTATTTATGACAGAAACGGGAAAACACTTGCTACCAGTGCAAGCGTGTGGAGGGTTGTGCTTGCTCCCGCTTATTTTGAAAATGATGAACAACGTCATTTTGTTTCTGAGGGTCTTGCAAGAATACTCGGTATGAGTGAGGAAGATGTATTTGAGGAGGCAAAGCAAACAAATTCCTATTACCGTACTATAAAGCGTCAGATAGAGAGCGAGGAGAGGGATAAGATACTGGAATTTGTGGATGAAATAAGCTCAAAGTACAATCAGCTTGCAAGCGTTATTGTGCTGGAGGAGGACTACAAAAGGTATTATCCCTACAGTGATTTTGCGGCGGCAGTAATCGGATTTACAGGTTCTGACGACCAGGGTCTGTCGGGTCTTGAGTATATGTATGACGAGTACCTTACAGGTGTTCCGGGCAGAATTGTTACCGAGAACAATGCCACAGGTACGACAATGCCGTTTGAATATCAGCAAAAGGAAGATGCGGTGGACGGCAACTCACTTACACTGACGCTTGACGAAACGGTGCAGCACTTTTTGGAGAAGTATTTACAGCAGGGTATAGAGGAGTATAAGGTTGTAGAAGGTGCTGTGGCAATATGTATGGACGTAAATACAGGTGCAATCTTAGGCATGGCGTGTGAAGACAGCTTTGACCTAAACGACCCGTATACACTCGCAAATCCTGAGGCACAGGCTGAAGTTGACAAACTTAGCGGTGATAAAAAAACGGAGCGTAAAAACGAACTCCTCTCTAAGCAGTGGAGAAATAAAGCCATTAGTGATACCTATTACCCGGGTTCTGTGTTTAAAGTTCTTACTGCTTCAATGGCTTTACAGGAAAATGTTGTAAATGACAACAGCTCGTTTTACTGTCCGGGTTATTATGTTCCGTATGAGGGTGTATCTCCTATTGGCTGTCACAACAGAGACGGCCACGGTTCGCAGGACTTTACAAAGGCACTGTGCAACTCTTGCAACCCTGCATTTATGATGATGGGCAAAAGTATAGGTCCAGAGAAATTTTGGGAATACTACCAATCATTTGGACTTAACTCTACAACCGGTATTGACTTGCCCGGCGAAGCAAAAGGACTTTTCTTTGGAAACGGAAGCGGAGAAATGGGACCTACCGATTTGGCTATAGGATCGTTTGGTCAGGGTCTGACGGTTACTCCCATCGGACTTTTGACGGCGGTTTCCGCTGTGGCAAACGGTGGAGATTTGGTTCAGCCGTACCTTGTTTCTCAAATTACAGATGCAGACGGAAATGTGGTTAAAACGACTGAACCAGTTGTAAAAAGAAACGTTATAGCTTCTGATGTATCACAGAAAATGTCCGATATTCTTGAAACAAATGCGATAGAGGGCACAGGTAAAAACGGTTACGTAGCCGGCTACAGAATCGCAGGCAAGACAGGTACGTCCGAGAAAATTGGTCAAAGCAGAACAGAGGGTGTCGAGGACTATATAGCTTCCTACTGTGGTTTTGCACCTGCCGATAATCCGCAAATAGCTGTAATTGTTTATTTTGACACACCTACGGGTGACACTTATTACGGCGGTCAGGTTGCCGCTCCTATTTTTGCAGGAATAATGTCGGAGATTTGCCCGTATCTTGGTATAGATACCCAATACACAGAGGAAGAGCTGGAGTATGTTGATACACTTGCAGGAACATACCTGACTATGAATACAGAGGACGCACAGGCACAGGTTAAGGCAGATGGATTTGAAGTGTATGTTTACGGCGAGGGTGATACTGTTTGTGCTCAGGTACCGCAGGCAGGCAGTAAAATTCCCCGTGGCGGCAGAGTTGTGCTTTACACCACAAACGACAGCACGTCAGAAACCGTAACGGTTCCCGATATGGTTGGGTACACCGTTGCACAGGTTAATGAGATAGCTGCCGAGTGTAACTTGAATATAAGCTTTTCTGGTTCGGTAAATCAGGATTCAGTATACTCTTATTCGCAGAGTATAGATCCACGGACCGAGGTTAAGCCGGGTACTGTTGTAACAGTGTACTTTGGTAATGAAGATGAGGTTGAATAATAAAAACTTGATTTTGTATAGGTTAGTAAGGCGGATTTAATTCGGTATTTAAAACTATTTATGTGATAATTTAGGGAAGCACTTATAAAATACGGTATTTAGATTGCAAGGTGGAATTTTCAGGCAAATTGGACGAAAACACATCAGGACACGGACGTATTTCAAGAGATTTGAGTTCAAGTAGACGAAAAGACACAAGCAAGATTAGTGCCACGCCGTCAGGCGGTATTTATTCAGGGGGTTCCTTAGGTATAGTGATGCTCGATTTGGGAGGAATGGAGTATGAAGGCAAGCAAGTATATGCCGAAAATAAGGGGTAAGTTTGAGGTTATTGGTAGCAACAGCCAAGCTATGGTTGAGTTTATGGAAAGGCTTGGCATAGCAGATGCCCTGGGAAAAGATAATGCGGAAATTTGCATTGTCACACAGGCAACGGATAACAACGATTTCAGCGGGAGAACGGTTGTTTACCCCTGTGTAAAGGGGTTTGACAAGAGTTTGGTTAATGCCGACAGGATTTTTACCTACGCAGTGGAAAACAACAGTGCGGACTACGTTGCAAAGAATGTAAGGGACAGGGACGGTTTTAAAACCTTTGAGCTTCTCTCGTTGAATGGAATAGGTCGTGTTTATGTAAACGACTTATCTGAGGCTTCACCGAGTTTTGCACTTGCACTTGCAGCGGCACTAATGGCTGTAGGTCTTACAATGAAAGAGGCCATTGAGGTGCTTAGCGATTAGATTTTGGCGTTTATTGTTAGACTGAGTGGCACGAAATGTAAAAAATGCTGAGAATGTAAGGCTTAGCGGTTAAGGGAAAGTCAGAAAAAAGTTTGTAAAAAGGGAAAGAGGAAAAAATATGAAAACGGGAATTTGGTCATTTGCGGCGGCTTTGATTTCGTTTATGATATCTTCGCTCATGGGATTAAAGCTGATTCCGTATCTTGTAAAAGTCAAATGCGGTCAGACTATCAAGGAGATAGGTCCTACTTGGCACAAAAATAAACAAAACACTCCCACCATGGGTGGTATAATGTTTATCGTTGGTTCATTTGTTGCATTGTTGGTCACATCAGTCTGCTATATATTTGCAACTGAGGACTATATGATTAACAAACTGAAAATCGCAAGGGTAGTGGCAGGCTTTGCAATGGCTTTGCTTTATGGTACAATAGGATTTCTTGATGACTATATTTCAATAACAAAAAAGAGAAATATGGGGCTTACTGCTATTCAGAAGCTTATATTACAGTTTTTGGTTGCAGGTGCATATCTGCTTGTGCTTGCTGTATGCGGTGATGACACATACACAATAATCCCGTTTATAGGCAATGTAAACCTCGGATTTTTCTACTATATAATATCTGCCGTGGTGATTGTCGGTATTGTCAATGCAGTTAATCTTACCGACGGTATTGACGGACTTAACGGTTCGGTAACGATGTTTGTAGCCGCATTCTTTATGATAATGGCAGGTGCTGCCGGTGCAATGGGCATGACAATTTTGTGTGCGGCTATTGCAGGTGGCTGCCTTGGCTTCCTTGTTTGGAATTTCAACCCGGCAAAAATTTTCATGGGTGACACGGGTTCGCTTTTTCTTGGCGGTGCTGTATGTGCCATGGCTTTTGCCCTTGACGTTCCCATATTGCTTTTGCCTATAGGTATAATCTATTTGTTTGAGATGTTCTCCGTAATAATGCAGGTAACTTACTTTAAGCTTACACACGGAAAGCGTATATTTAAGATGACACCTATTCATCATCACTTTGAAATGTGCGGTTGGAACGAGGTTAAAATTGTACTGGTGTTTAGTGCCATTACATTTTTAGCAGGTATAGTATCTGTTATTATTTACCTTTTTGGGGTAATAAAGTAATGTATACCAAAGGAATGATTATACACGTTTAAAAGCAGTTTATAATAATTCAAATATAAATTGAATTCTTATAT
>CAMWIZ010000041.1 GCA_947174455.1 uncultured Clostridia bacterium
GTCCATTTTCTAGTGAACCAATAGTCTGCCTCGATACTTCCAAAAAAGATGCCAATTCTTCCTGTTTGATGCCCCGTTGCTTCCGTAATTCTTCCAATCGGTTTTTCATCAGTTCCTCCTTTCTATGTAAAGTTTACTTTCCATATTTTCATTATATCACAATTTCAATATATGTCAAGCAAACTTTCCATTTTTATTCAAATTTAATTTATTTACCATCTACCTTGCTCTCTCCCTCTGTTATGTGCTGACTGCTCTCGGCTTGCGGTAGCTAACGTATGATTTCGAATTTGCTGTTGCTTTGCTCTTGCCAACATTGCCTTTATGAAATGGTCACGCTCGGTTAATTTCCGTATTTTGGCAGTAACGGTTAGGGCGTACCTGCAAAGTCCTAACACGACGTTTTTTGCCAGATTTAGGGGTGATTTGCTTCGTCATAAATGCTCGGAATACGTCAGTATTCCTCTGCTTTTTTCTCGAAATCCCCTTAACTTGGACAAAAATTCGTGCACTTTTACGTTTTCAGATACGCCCTAGTATTATATGATATAAAACTTTTACTGCAATCGCCTTTGCTAACTAAATAGATTATTGCCCTACACATCGTACAGTTACACGCTCCTGTCCTGTAAAGTTGCAGGTAAAAAGCGTCAAATCGTACTCGTCTGACACCATATCATCAACATCATACGGCATAAGAAGATCTGTGAAGCTGACGGTATAGGAAAATATATTTCCGTCAATATCAGTAAAATATACCTTATCGCCCTCTGTAAGGTTCTGTATATTTCCAAAATGCTCTGCATAATTGTGGGCACAAATTACAAAGTTTCCGTTGTATGCAGAACCACTGTAACAGCATGGTGCTGCTCGCAAATCGTTATAACTCCAACCGTCAATAATGGGAAGTTCTAAGTCCAAGGACGGTACTGTCAATACACCTATACATTCAAATGTGCTGACAGTCACAGTGGGCATTTTTACTTCAGGATTTAGAACATAAAGCGGTGTACCGTTCTCATCAGATAAACCCTTCCGAATATCTGAGTCAGCATCTGCCGATGCACTGTAAAACAACTCCGAATTATATTCAGGAATCTCAGGCAATAGCTCCTGCATTATTGTTTCAACGGATTTTGCTGCCCTTGATTCATCATAGACATTGTATGCGGCAAGTACTACGGCTGATGCAACAAACAACACACCTATGCACATTATAACATTAGATAACTTTTTCCTTTTGTCACTCATCGTCGGATCCCCTGCGGACTATAAAGCCAATAAAGAATATCACTAAACCCAAAGCTAACAGAACAGGTACTGCCCACCACAGCGTGCCTGTTTGAGGAAGTGACGGAGTATGCTTCGATGCAACGTCGCTTGATGGTACCGTGTCTGTGTCGGAATCATTGTCCGAATATGTACTACTGTCTGTGTCGGAATCACTGTCGCTTCTTGTATTTTTTACAATAAACGCAGAGTCCTGCTTTTCCACAAGCACAGTATAATTGGGGACAGGTGTTTCGGCAACATACCAATCGCTTTCGCTGTTAATACCGTTCCACGTATGATACCAATTATTGCTTTCATTAAGCTCTACAGAGTCATAAACCTTTCCGTTTTCAAATAATGTAACCGTAACAGATTTAGTTCTATCCTCCTCGTGTCCCTTATCGTCCCACTTTTTAAGCACACTGATTGAAGTTGAATTATTATCGGAATCAGTCTCTGTGTCTGTATCTGTCGGCGGATTGTCGGAATCGGTTGTTGTGTCCGTATCTGTTATCGGATAGTCAGTTTCAGTGTTTGTATCTGTATCTGTCGGCGGATTGTCAGAATCGGTTGTTGTATCCGTATCTGTTGTCAGATAGTCGGTTTCGGTGTTTGTATCTGTATCTGTCGGCGGATTGTCGGAATCGGTTGTTGTGTCCGTATCTGTTGTTAAAGTGTCGGTAGTGGAATCCGAATCAGTATCCGTAGTATAGGTGTTTTTCTCACGCTCACATTTAGGATATGAGGTTACATTATACTCAAACTTCTTATTCTTGTAATTAAACAGAGGCAGTGAAACAAGATACGGTTCGGACTTATATTTATATTCACCCATAGTTAAATTATCAGCCATTACCAAATACATACCCTGCTTTAGGTTGTCAGCCGCCGTAGTAAATACCAGTTCACCTTGATTGTCCGTTTTTCCGGATGATGTCGGCTTAATTTTGTCAAGCAGAATATATCCGTAAATTGTCTGTGCCAATGCGGGGTAGTCCTCGGTCTTGAGATTAACGTTCAGCGGATAGTCGTGAAAATCACCTGCAAGCGTAAAACGACACAACCCGTCTATATCGGCAACATAGTAAATGCTGAAATTTGCATTTGGAATTTTTTCATTGCTGTAAGCGTACTCAATTTTCAAATTTACTTTCTCACTGTCAACAACGGCGTCAGCCTCAATAATCGGCACTGTTAAAGTAAATAACAACAACATTAAAACAAAATTCATCAGAACCCTTTTAGCCGTTTTCATTTAAGTTTCCTCCGTATCTTTCTTTTCAGTCGCTTTTTCCTGTCAATTATGACAGTTACAACAATTAAAGCAAGGAACATAGGTACCGCAATAATCGCTGCAACAATCTTCGGTTCAATCAAAACCGCTTCCGCAGGCACACGAATATTTCTCTTGTCCTGTTTATCGTCAATTCTTTTTCCCCTTATAAGCAGTCTATGGGTGTTTACTCCATACGGTGTACAAGTAACAAGTGTACAGTAATCCTCACCGTCTACAATACACAATTCTTCTGTTTGTTCTGGTTCAACTATAAGTATTCTGTCAACCTCATAGACAAGCACCTCGTCAAGAACATAAAGATTAAACGTATCTTTTTCCTTCAGCTTATCAAGGTCGGTAAAAAGCCTTGCACTTGGCAGCCCTCTATGCCCCGAGAGAACGCAGTGAGATGACTCTCCACCAACAGGCAGGCTTGTCCATTCAAGGTGACCAATGCCGACTTGCATTGCTGAATCGTCCGCACCGTGATAGATTGGTAAGTAGCAATCAATACTTGGAATCTCTATATATCCCATGACACCTGCAGTTCCTACATTAAGAAGCTGCCGATACTGATTTCTTTCATCGGTAGAGAGAACGTGCTTTTGCTTTCGACTCGCAAGAGTTTCGTTATACTGCAAAGCCGACTGTAAAATCTCCTCATACTCATTATCATTAAGATTTTCGATGTCTTGTACATAGTTTGCAATTACATGAGATTGGTGACTCTGATTCCAGTGATTACTGACAGTTGGGTACAGCAATAAGGACAATCCTATGAGCAACGCAATAATCAAAAGGATAATCGAAATATTATTTTTGAGTTTCATTAAGAACTCTCCTTGTTGCTGTGGTTCGGAAGATTTAACCCTTCCGAACCACTAAAATACTTAATTTAATGATTTCAAAACTTCAGGCCATCCCAATATACTTATTCGATATATTAGGCGGTGTCGGTTTTTTGCACCTCTTACTCAGTTCTCAGACTGGGACTTCATGCGAAGTTTTGCAACGAGAAGTACCAATGCACCTACGAAGATAACTCCGCCGACTACATAAATGACAACCGTACCTGCACCACCTGCTGACGGAAGCTCTGAACCTGTATTGTTGATAACCGCTGTTTTAAGCTCACCGGCATTTGCAGTAACCGTGAATTCCGCTTCCCTATTTTCTTCAGTTGCGGTTATGCTGTTGCCGTTCTTATCATTTACAACAAGGGCTTCAATGCTTGCAGGATTATCCGATGTCAATGTAGCAACAACTACAAACTCTACATCATCAGCCTTGTTATATCCTTCAGGTACTGTTGTTTCCTCAAGCTTATACTGACCTGCATCAAGACCGTTAAACGTAAATGTCGTTACGTCCTTAATCTCGCTGCCAACATTCTGATAAGAATTTGACTCTGCATTCCACTTCATAAGTGTAAAACCTGCACCTGCAAGTGCGTGACCTTCACCGTCCACCTTATCAACAACAAGCTTGTATGTAAATACTGTTACCTTTTTCTCCGGTGTTTTGCCTGTGTCATCCGGTTTAGGATCGCCGTCACCTTCGTAGTACGGGTTGTCTGAGTACTCAAGAAAAACTGTGTTAGGGTTGCCGGTACCACCTACAATTGCATTGGTGTCAAGAGTTGCGGAATAAGTAACTACAATCTCTGTATCTTTGTTTACTGTTATAACATTTCCCTCAGCATCTTCCATACTAAGAAGGTCTTTAGTTAAAACATTAAGTTTTTTTGCTGCCTCGTCCCAAATAGATGTGAACTTATCTGTAACGACTGTTTCTGTTGCACCGTTTACTACGGTCACCTTAGCTGAATCGGCTACATATGTCATATTCTCCATTGTATCATGGAACTCATAGTAATATGATGTATAGCTGCCGATGTTTTCTGCAACTGTACCTGTGAGCTTAAAATTAATTTCATCGCCTATATCATAGTCGGCTGTTTTGCCCCATGATGCATCTGTGTTTGTTGAATCATTAATTTCTTCAACTTCCTTTTCAACCGTCGGCAGCTTTCTCTTAACATTAATTTTAATTTCACTGTCTGCTTTTGTTGTGTCAAGCATAACAAGTGAATAAACTTTGTTTGTATCATCGTCATTGAAGTTTGTTACATCAACAACGAGCCAATAACCCTGCCTAACCTCTGTTTTTGTATTGCCTGTAAATACCGTATCCGCTTCAATCTCAGGATCCGCACTCAGTATTGCATGGTATACTCCGTCGGCAAATTCACGAATCCCCGCATCATCCAATGCATCAATATAACTAACTATATCAGCACCGGAATCTTCGCCTGTAGCTGTTTGAAGAATTGATGTGTATTTATCATTCAGGGTGTAAGCGTACAACGGCGTAGTATCAGCAGTATTGGTTGCATGAAGAAGATTATAACCCTTATATTTTCCGTCACCTTTAATTGTAATATAGGCAGTATGTGTCGGCTCAGTTGTTTCATCTGCTGTTTCATCCGCCGACGTCACAACTGATGTCATGCTGAAAAGCACCATAATTGCTGTCAGAACCGCAAAAATCTTTTTAAATTTTTTCATGATAAAATCCTTCTTTTTTAATAAATTGTTAGCCTTCAAAAGTTTATTCAGAGTACGTTCTCCTCCTTTCTGCGTTAAAACGTTTATATAGGAGAAGAACCGCTGTTGCTGTGAGCAATCCTCCAAATATATACACATACAATTCATAACCGCCTGTTGACGGAAGCTCATATCTAAGCTCTGGATTTTCTATTGTATAAGTAACAGATTGAAGATTAGGACTGCTTATATAATACAGTGCATCAGATTTCAAATACCCGTCTGGGGCTTTTAGTTCAATTACAAGGTATTTATCATTTTTTAGTGAAGTCCAATAAATAAGACCGCTTGTCGGTGTTTTATCCATACTCTTCAAATAATAAGTTCTGCCGTTATCCGTTACAGTTGACTGTGGATGTTCGGATAGCTGAAGTTCCTCGGTATACCTTGCAATATCGTCATTATTCATCAGATCCTCTTGATAGGGACTGTAGAAACCAAATACGGCATCAGCCAACGGTTGGTTGTACTCGTTTGTTTTGAGAAGATTCAATCTCCAAAGATTTCTATAATTCACTGCGTTTACAGTCATAGTTCTGTTACCCTGATAGGTAAAGGAATATGTATTCCCTGTTATATTTCCTATATTGCCGAATTTATAATCATCACCGCTCAGGGGCAGCTCCATAATAGTATACATACTGTTATCAGTCCATATAAACGGTTCTGCGGTTTCAACCCAACCGTTGTTATAGGTATAAGCATCTCCATCAATGTAAAGCTTTTCCGAAGCATCCTTTCCACTTTCAACTTTAAGTTCAATGTAAGTGTACTTTCGTGATTCATTGTTAATCTTGTGTTCGGCTATTTGACTTGCAATTTCCGATTCATCGGTCAAGGTATTCAGTCCCTCAATTACATCACCTTCATAGGCGATAAATCTGAATGTTACATCATCCTCAGCCGAACGCCTATTATTGTCATCGTCCAGTATAGATTTTTGAATATACGGCGGTTCAGGTATACGAACACCTACTTTCAAAGGTGCGGCATCAAGGTACGAGCCGGGGGTTGATGAATAGTGTGAATCGTAACTGTAACCGAATGAGTTCCACGCACAAGTACCAACTTCCGGTACACCTTCTATATCACCGTCAAACTTAACACCTATCTCTGCCATTGGCGGCATAAAATCTTGAGGGTTATCGTTATCGGGTTCGTTTATAATTACTCTAAACGAACGTGTTGTTTCCTTCGGTTCACTGTACCAGCCTGTACCTCCGCCACGTCTGTCATCAATGTTACAGCTTGTTGCATCGGAAAATTCAACTGTATATTCATCATCTTGAAGGTAATATATGGTTCCGTCGGGATATTTAATGTAAACCCTAAAATTCGGATCCTCCGCCAAGTTTACCTTGAACTCACTTCCACGGGAAGAACTGCCGTCATATGTTTCATGATCATTCTCCTCGGGCAAGTTGTCAATAATAATCAATCGTCTAAGTGCCTCACTTCTGCTGGTAACCTTCAGAGTATAAGTAACACCTGTATCAGAACTCGGTACAACAATGAAGTTGCTCTCCTTTGAACTTGACTCTGCGAAGTTTGTCGGTTTATCGGTTTGTTCAATCGTCTGATCTGACGTTGTTATGTTACCGTAAGAAACAAATATTTGTGCAACATTGTGTACGGACGGTTTGCCGTCAAGATCAAGAGTGTCACCTCGTGTTACTTCATTATTATCAAATTGGAGTTCATTAGGTGTGATGTAAGCATGGTTTGCGTACATCTTGTTTTCCTGAGAAATACCCCCTCCCGGGTGAATCGTTGATAAAAACAACTGCACACTACCCATTTCGGGAATACCCCACCACTTGTCTTGAAAACGAAGCTCGAGTTTTAGATTATTGCTCTCGGAATCCTGAGAAATACGAACATCAAACGCCTTTCCGCCCTTTATCGGTGTCCATTCGGAATCATTGACAGTAACTGTATGCAACGTTGAGTTATCAGGACC
>CAMWIZ010000042.1 GCA_947174455.1 uncultured Clostridia bacterium
GAATAAATACCGTCTGACGGCTTGGCTAACCTCTTAAAATTGCTTGCTGAGAAAAAAATAAAAGCATAATAAATTTTGAGTACAAATAGAAGCTACTAAGGATAAGAAGCAACTAAAAAAGAACCCGGCAAGCAAATAGCTTAAACCGAGTTCTTAATTTATTCTGCACCTACAAAAATAATGGGCAGATATTTTTATTTCTACTATTATGAACTTAATTTAGAAATATAAGTTCACAGAACACAGTATTTATCAGCCGTTTACAGCATTATAAACAGCAACTGCACAAGCAACAGTAGCACCAACCATCGGGTTGTTGCCCATACCGATAAGACCCATCATCTCAACGTGAGCAGGAACGGAAGAAGAACCTGCAAACTGAGCGTCACCATGCATACGGCCCATGGAGTCTGTCAAGCCATAGGAAGCAGGACCTGCACCCATGTTATCCGGGTGAAGTGTACGACCTGTACCGCCGCCGCTTGCAACAGAAAAGTACTTAACACCATTCTCAATAGCCCACTTCTTGTATGTACCCGCAACAAGATGCTGGAAACGTGTCGGGTTTGTAGAGTTACCTGTGATAGATACACCTACGTTCTCATGCTGCATGATAGCAACACCCTCACGAACATCGTCAGCACCGTAGCAGCGAACAGCAGCTCTTTCACCGTCGGAGAAGGCCTTCTCCTCAACGATTTTAAGCTCGCCTGTGAAGTAGTCGAACTGTGTCTTTACATATGTGAAACCGTTAATTCTTGAAATAATGTAAGCTGCATCTTTGCCAAGACCGTTAAGAATTACTCTCAAAGGCTCTTTTCTTGCCTTGTTAGCATTTCTTGCAATACCGATAGCACCCTCAGCAGCAGCAAAGCTCTCGTGACCTGCGAGGAAAGCAAAGCACTTTGTTTCATCTCTGAGAAGCATAGCACCGAGATTACCGTGACCAAGACCAACGTTTCTCTGCTCTGCAACAGAACCCGGAATACAGAAAGCCTCAAGACCCTCACCGATAGCCTCAGCAGCCTCAGCAGCGGTCTTTACACCCTTAGCAAGTGCAATGGCACAGCCGAGTGTATATGCCCAACCTGCATTCTCAAAAGCGATTGGCTGAACCTCTTTTACGATTGTGTAAGGATCAAAGCCCTTACTCTGACACATCTCTCTTGCCTCTTCAAGACCTGCGATGCCATACTTAGCAAGGCACTGCTCAATTTTAGGCATTCTTCTGTCTTTACTCTCAAAATTTACATTGTTACCCATAATTTAAGCCCTCCTTGCCTTATTCTTCTCTTGGATCAATGTACTTGGCAGCGTTATCAAAACGGCCGTACTGACCAATGTTGTTCTTATATGCTTCCTCAGGACTAACACCGTGACGAATATCCTCCATCATCTTGCCAAGCTTAACAAACTGATAGCCGATAACCTCGTCATTCTCATCAAGAGCAGTCTTGAGTACATAGCCCTCAGCCATCTCCATGAAACGAACACCCTTAGCCTTAGTTGAGAACATTGTACCTACCTGAGATCTAAGACCCTTACCGAGATCCTCCAAGCCTGCACCGATTGGCAAACCACCCTCTGAGAAAGCTGTCTGGCTTCTGCCGTATACAAGCTGCTCGAAGATGTTCTTCATAGCTGTATTGATAGCATCGCAAACGAGGTCTGTGTTAAGGCACTCAAGAAGTGTCTTGCCCGGAAGAATCTCAGCAGCCATAGCAGCAGAGTGTGTCATACCGGAGCAGCCGATTGTCTCTACCAATGCCTCTTCAACAATACCGTCCTTTACGTTAAGAGTAAGCTTACAGGCACCCTGCTGCGGTGCACACCAGCCAATACCGTGTGAAAGACCTGCAATGTCCTTAATTTCATAAGCCTTAACCCACTTGCCCTCTTCAGGAATGGGAGCAGGACCGTGCTTAGGTCCCTTTGCTACAGTACACATATTTTCAACTTCATGTGAATATATCATTATGTACTCTCCTTTCAAGAATTAAAAATTTGCTTTCAAACCCCGTTTACAACTGAATTACCCAGCATTAAACGGATTATGATACATTTTGATTATATACTTTTTATGACTTTTTATCAATAGTTTTTACAATTTTTTTACGAATATAATTCCACTGATTCCATAAAAATACACGCTACTTGAATAAAACGCAAATCTATTGTATACTAACTTATGAAATATACTTAAAGCAACACCGAACAAAGCAGTGCAGAGTTATTCAGTAGGATTTACCGTAAAATTGAGCAAATAATATATAGTTAAGGGATTTACCGGTAAAATCCCGCTCCCCTCCTTTAGATACCTCCGCTTTTTTTGAAAAAGGCGGACAAAAACTTTACAATCTTCTTTAAAAATCTTCTGCTCAATTTTGATATTAACACAATTTCATAGAATACTTTGTGCAAAAGAAGTCACAACCTGCAAGTGTTAAAAAAAGTTGTGTTGTCTTTAATATACATTTTAATATACTGGAAGTAAGATTATGCAATGCTTTAAAAATATTACAAAACAAACTGTTCCGTCCTGCGTAGCACTCGGCTGCTTTGACGGAATACATTTGGGACATAAAAAAATTATTTCTGAAATGTGCCGATATGCAAAAGAGAGGGAATTTGAAAGCTCTGTGTTCACTTTTGCCGTATCGCCGTCTGCACTTTTGGGACATACTCCTCAAAGGTCACTTATAAGCCAAACAGACAAAATGGCTGTACTAAATAATATGGGAGTTCAAAAGTGCTTTACCGCTGATTTTATGCAGGTTATGCAGATATCGCCTGAGGATTTCGTGCACAATATTCTTATTGACAAGCTTAACGCAAAGGCTGTTTTTTGCGGATTTAATTACCGATTTGGAAAGGCCGCACGGGGGGACATTGAGCTTTTGAGAAGGCTGTGCCGTCAATCGGGAGCAGAATTATTTGTAGCTTCACCGGTTTGCATTGGTGGAGATGTAGTAAGCTCCAGCCGTATACGTGACTTAATAGAGAACGGTGATGTACATCTCGCAGCAACGCTGTTGGGGCGGAACTTTTTTATTGAAGAAAAAATAGTGGAGGGCAAGCACATCGGCAGAACGGTAGGAAAACCAACGGTCAACCAAATGTCGCCCAACGGATTTGTAACGCCGAAATTCGGTGTTTATGCGTCCTTTATTACAGTGGACGACAAACGGTACAGGGCAATAACAAATGTTGGTGTGCGTCCCACCGTCGGAGGCGGTAACAAGAATTATGAAACCCATATTTTAGATAATTTTTGCGGTGAGCTTTACGGAAAGACGGTTCGCACAGAGCTTATAAACTTTGTTAGAGAAGAACGAAAATTCGACAGTATGCAGGATCTTTCCGAACAAATAGAGCGGGATATAAAATGGATAGAGGATAACAAAATTTTTTAAAAAACACACATTAGTTCTGAAAAATTTTCCGCTCAAATCTTTATCTACCCCTGAGAGTAGAATTAGTATAAAAACCTCCATACCTTAACAATAGGGTATGGAGGTTAATTTTGTTTACGTCATATTATGCAAATTAGTAAGTGCCTTTTGCTGCCTACAATATTTACAGACAACGATGATACCGTCAAAAGCAAAACACTTAAACTCAGCTTATAGAAGCAACGGCTTCACCGTTTGCTGCCTTTTCCACATCTGCAATGATAGTGCTGACGTATGTTTCAAAGGTTTGCGATGCTAAGTTGTCGTTAACAACAACCGTACATTTTCTGTTTTCGCCTTCATAGTACACAGCGGTGTCTTTTGTACCGTCCGTATACTCATAGGATACTGTCAAAACAGCACTTTTACCGGTTGGTACTTCCGCCTTTTCACTTCTCTTAGCCGATGTCAAATTCTGATAGAACACTCTGAAATTGCCTTCATCCAGATCTTTGTTACCACACTTAATGGTTGTTTCAGTGCTTTCAACATCGGTATCATTATCGCTGTCATGAGTAACGGTAGTTTCATTGGAAACCGCAAACTCATAAGACTTGTCGGCTGCTGTAACTGTCACCTTGCTTACAGCCGAAAGCTTTGGACTGAGTACATTCGTTGGCAGCATGGACTCATATGTTGCTGTTACCCACGGCAGGCTTCCCTTGCTTATCTGATAAACAATGCCATCCCGTTCAAGGTATACCTTGCCGTCAGCATCGGGTTCAGATGCCCTGTAGCTTACGCTTACATCAGGATATTCCGCATCAACGGTTACATATGGGTCATCAAGACCGTATCTGCTAAGCTCATCTTCGGTAAGTCCTATTGCAAGAACCTTGTCAGCGGTAAGGTTTCTTACTGCGTTAACCATATAGCTTACAGTTTCTTCATTTGCAATAGTTTTATCTGGTGATGTTATAACATAAGACTCAGAGTAAGCATCCGACGTTGAGTTTTCGAGAACTACATCCTCGCCGTAAAGTCTGCCGCCAAATACCATTTTGGTAAACACCGCATTTTCTGTTGTATCGGCAGATGAACCGATCTCATTTGTAATCAAATCCATTGCACCGTACATAAAGCTGTCAACAGCTTCAGCAGTAACAAGATAAATATTGCTCATACCCTCTACCATGACATACGCACCCATGTCAGACGGAGCATCTGCCCCAAGGTAGACCGTTACGGTTTCACCGCTTTTATATTTAACCGTTGCCGTAGCTCTGGGATTATCCAAACCAAAGTCGGACTTTTTACTGCCATCATCAACTATCTTGTTTGATGTCATGTTTGCTAAATCTGATGCAAGGGCATCGGGGGCAGCCGGCTTCAGCTTCATATCCTCATATCCAACAAGAGTATACTCCGTAGCCTCTGTAGCTTCTGATACAGTGCCGTCTTCGGCAGTTGACTGTACTGTGGGGGTGTGGGAAAGAACAGTAAACCTGCCGTTCTCATTTTCTACTGTCATTTCCTCAATCTCAGACGGAGCATGGTTAAGGAGCGTATACTCCTCGGCAAATTCCGATACAGTACTTTCAGTGTCATTGTCGCCCATGGTCGGCATTCTGTTTACAACTATCAGCAACACAACAAGCAGTGCTATTACCAAAACAGAAACTATGATAGTTATTAAACCCTTTTTGCTTTTCTTTTTCTTTTGGACTGACTTAGAATCGGAAGAATTAGCCTTGCTCTTATTTTTCTCCGTGTTTTTTTTGTCTTTCTTTTTCATTCGGCAGTCACCCTTTCAGTTACATATTTCTTCTTCTTACGAAGATTACAATTCCTGCAATCAATATCGCAATCGGAACAACTACAATAAATACTGTACCAAGTGTTAGAATCTGGGCAGAAGTAATACCAAGCTCTGCACCCTCAAGTGATTTTGTTTCGATTGTTATTCCTACGTCTCCCCTGTCTGTCACATTATTAAGCAATGAGAGCATATATGAGGAATTACCATAGGTTGAATATGACAAGGATGCCTCAGAAACAGCGTAGCTCGAACCAATAACAATAATATTGGACGCCTTGCTCTCTGTGCTTCCGCTTTCCGTGTCGGTATCATTTGAAACAGTTGATTTTGTTGCAATAGCACCTACGACAGCATTCGGTGAGCTTACATAGTTAGGTTCGCTGCTTGCCTCGTCAGCGGTTTCTGTACTTGAAGTATATGCAATCTCTGACTGTTCTGTAAGGTTAAGAATAGCAGTAACAGCCGATTCATCAATAACCTTAATGGCCCTTGCGGATCCGGTAATCATGCAGAACGGCAATGACTTATTTTTCATACCGGAGGTATACTTTTCTGCTGCATACTGAGCTTGGAACAGAACATAATTTCCGCCGTTTGCCATGTAGTTCATGTCGTTTTCAACAGCGTAACCCATTTCCACTGCCAAGCCCCACTCCTCAAGCAGCGAGTCAATATTCGGCATACTTACAAGCTTATATGACGGCATATAGAGGAGCTGCTTGCCGTAATTTCCTCCGTTGGTCAAAAAGTTTGACAAGGAGTCTGTAAACTTACTGTCAAGGTCAACTGACGGTGCGTAAAGCACAACTACAGATGTATCATCGGAAATAGTACCTGTAGCAGGTGAAACCTCATCTGTTTCAAAACCGTTTTTCTCCAGCAGATTTTTGAATGCAGAGTAGTCCTCTTCTGTTACCTCTGAGATGAAAGTAACCTTTGGCTTTTCCTTTAATGTAAGGTGGAGAATAGCCGAGGATATTGCTTCCTCTACATTTGAGCCGTTTACAACGTAAGAGCCGTAGTAGTACAAATACGACTGGTCATACTCATAAATATCATTTTCCAGCAGATATCTGTAATCATTCTCACCCTGTACAATTACATTGTAGTTAACCAAATCCTCATCAGGATACTTTTCATTGAAAGTAGGATTCGCTGCAAGGTCAATGTACTTTAGGGTAATTCTGTCGCTTGCATTGTCGTAAGCATGGAACAGTGTATTTGACTGAATAAAATATTCACCGCCGCTCTTATAGTCGTCCTCACTTGATAGAACATACAGCGTAATATCCTGGTCAAGTGTGTTAAGGAAATCAAGTGTATCGTCTGTCAGTGTAAAGCTATTGTCGCTCGTTGTATCTATACTAAGAGCAGGAACCTTTTCAACCAAAACCGAAGCTATCATATTGATTATAATAACAGCGGCTATACTGAACACAACAAGGGCAACAGAGAACCACCCCTTCTTAAATGCTCGTGCCTTGAGAGAACGCTTAGCCTTTTTCTGAGCTTTTTTATCAGACTTCTCTCCGGACTTTTTGCCTTCCTTTATGATCTCTGTTTTGCTCGGTTTCTCCGAGGTTTCATTTTTAACAGCGGGTGTTTTGCCCTCCTGCTCGATTTCATTCTCGGTTATCTCTTTTTTGTTGTCTTTATTACTCATTTATCCGCACCTCCTTAACTCCAACGCTTCTTCTCAATAACACGAACCGTTAGGAAAACAAACAGTGCGATGATACTGAGGAAGAAAATCAGGTCCGCAACATTCAGCACGCCAACCGTGAAGTTCTCATAGTGGTTGAGGAAAGAAACACTCGACAAAGCTGTGGAAATTGCAGAAACCGATATAATGCTTGCAATATTGTCAAGCAGATAAATAAA
>CAMWIZ010000043.1 GCA_947174455.1 uncultured Clostridia bacterium
GTAGTAATTCATAAAGGAGATAATTCATTATGCAAAAAGAAATTAACAAAATCTTAGGTGAGCGAGTAAAGGAATGCAGAAAAAACAAGGGTTATACACGGGAAGCATTTGCTGAAACAATCTCGGTAAGCACACGTTTTCTTGCCGATGTTGAAAGCGGCAAGGTTGGCGTTTCCATATCCACCCTAAAAAATATGGCATTAGAGTTAAACGTTATGTCAGACTACCTTATCGGAATATCCTCTGCTGAAAACTCTGAGGATTTAATCAGAAACGGTATAATATCGAAAATCAAACTTATCGACAGCAAGTACTTAAAAGATATCGACACGATTTTGGACTGCATAATCAGTATTGCCAAAAAGTAAAATTTGACTATTCTTCTGTAAGCAGCTCGCTTACCTCTTCCCATTCCTCATATAGCCTTTCAAGCTGTGCATTGGTTTCGTCAAGCTTTTGCGTCAATTCCATAAGCTTCCCATAATCCGCCGCAGCTTCCTCTTCTTGCAGTGCGTTTTGCAGCTGCCCAACATCCGCTTCAGCCTTTTCAATGGCAGATTCGCAGTTTTTCAAACGCGTTTTTAGTTTTCTGATATTGGATTGCTGTTCCTTTCTCAACGCATAGTCGTTGACCTTTTTACCATCCTGCTTTTTTGCTGAATTAGTAAAAATACTGCCGCCTGTCTTCGCCCCGCTCTTTTCTATGTAATAATCATAATTTCCAAGATACTCTTCAACACCGTTTTTAGTGAGAACTAAAATTCTGTCAGCTAATCTGTTTATAAAATATCTGTCATGAGAAATAATTAGCATAGTCCCGCTGTAATCAGCTAATGCCTGCTCCAAACGTTCTCTGAATCCTGTATCGAGGTGGTTTGTCGGCTCATCGAGCAGCAAAAAGTTGCCGCCCTTTAACATAAGCTTCATAAGGGCAATTTTAGCACGCTCCCCACCGCTCATTTCCTTTAGCTGACGGAACACCGTGTCACCCTTGAAAAGAAATCTTCCCAAAACAGTGCGAACCTCGGTTTCAGTCATGTAAGGAAACTCGTCCCAAACCTCGCTGAATGCACTCTTGTCAAGTGTTAAACCGCTCTGCACCTGGTCAAAGTAGCCTACCTCAACATTTGCACCAAGCACCACTGAACCGCTGTCCTGTGAATATACCCTCTGCAAAATCTTAAAAAGTGTGGTTTTTCCGCAGCCGTTTTCCCCAAGCAAGAAAACTCTCTCCCCACGTCTTATGTGTATATTAACGTTATCAAAAAGCTTTTTATCACCAAATGACTTTGCCAAGTCCGTACAAATAAGTACATCATTGCCACTTTCACACTTTGGGGTAAATTTAAAATTAACCTGTTCAAGTTCCTTACCGGGCTCTACAAGATCTTCCTTTAAACGGTCAACCTGCTTTTGCTTGCTTGCTGCGGTTACAAAGTTCCGTGCCTGTCCCCACCTTTTTTGCTGTTCAACAATTCCCTCTACACGCTTTATCTCTTTGAGCTGATTTTCATACTGCTGTTCGAGAATTTCTTGCTGCTTACGCTTTTTCTCCATAAAAGTAGAGTATGAACCTATGTACATCTGAGATCTTCCGTGTTCTATTTCAAGCGTTTTGTTGGTGACTGCATCAAGAAAATATCTGTCATGCGATACTATCAACACAGAACCTCTGTATTCCTTAACAAATCCTTCAAGCCAATTAACTGCCGCTATGTCCAAGTGGTTGGTCGGCTCGTCCAACAAAAGCAAATCAGCACCACTTAGCAAAAGCTTAGCCAAACAGAGCTTTGACCTTTGACCTCCGCTGAGCCTTTCCGTCGGCATATCAAATTCCTTCTCACTGAACCCAAGCCCCAAAAGTGCAGCCCTCGTTCTGCTTACATAGGTAAGACCGCCGTCACGCTCAAACCGTTCACGAACCTTAAATTGCTCCGCAACAAGCTCGTCAACATCGCCCCTGTCGGACTCTATCATATGAGCAATAACCTCTAATCTACGCTCATCATCAATAAGTGGCTGAAATATACTCAGCAATTCATCATACACTGTTCTGTCGGGAGTTGAACAGCTATGCTGTTCCATGTACCCAAACGCTGTGTCTTTGCTTTTGGATATCCCACCGCATGACGGCGACATTTGACCTGTGATTATCCTAAACAGCGTAGTTTTTCCCGCACCGTTTGCACCTATAAGTCCTATCTTGTCACCGTACTCCATATTGAAAGAAATATTTTCAAACAGCGTTCTCTCAGGAAACGCAACCGAGATGTTATTAACAGTTAAAACAGCCATTATAATTATCCTCTTAGAAATATAAAAAATACCGAAAAGCAGAATATGTGATATAAGTTTATTAAAAAATACACAGCTACTCCAAAAAGAACAATTCTATTCGCGATAATAACCTGCTTTGACGAAGCATCACGAATTTTGTGTAGTGCAAGCAAAGTGAGTGAAAAGGGAAGTACAACCTTTACCGCAAACCCGAGCGGAACGCTCTCAACAACACTCTGCATAAGCGGATTGGCCTCCGAAAAGCAGCCTGTGGAAAGCAGTGCCAAGGTACAAATCCAGTCGGAGAAATTCAAAATCAGCAATAAAAACAAACGTCTTTTGGTACAACCTATCGAACTATTTTTTAATAAATCCATAAAAACACCTCACAAGGAGTATACCCGGCAAGGTGTTTTTTTATGCAGAAACTAAGATACTAACATTCAAACTTTTTCAGTCTGATTTCATCAGACCGAAAATACGGTAATAAACATGTATAGTTTTTAAACAGCATATGATAGTGATGCTGCCAAAGTCCCCGTCAGTTTTATTTAAAAAATTACTTTGAACGCCATGACGACGGCATAAATACCATCAAAATCGGCAGTAACTCCAACCGTCCTGCAAGCATATCAAATATCAGCACATACTTTGACAAAACGGAAAACCCATCAAAGTTGCAGACAGGACCTACCGCACCAAAACCGGGACCCATATTATTAAGACACGCAAGAACCGCTGTAAAGTTAGTTGTAAAGTCATAACCGTCTATGGATATAATCAACACAGAAGCTGTAAACACGGCAATAAATATTGTGAGGTATACGCTTACCGAACGAATGACCTCGTGCTTTATCGGCTTCCCATCCATTTTTACAGACTTAACCGAATGAGGGTGAAGCTGCGTGTGTATTTCTTTACTGCATTCCTTTAGAAGTATAACAATACGACTGACTTTAAGCCCGCCGCCCGTACTGCCTGCACACGCACCAATTAAAGCAACTAAGATTAAAATAGCCTTTGTGGACTCGGGCCAAAGGTCATAGTTTGTTGTAGCAAAGCCCGTAGACGACAAAAGTGTAGCCACCTGGAATGCACTGTGGTGGAAACAATCGAACAGACTTTGGAACACACCTTTATAATAGAGTACCCCAGTAATAACAAAGGTACATGCAAAAAACCAGCCAAAGTAGTACCGCATTTCCTCAAACTTAATCGCCTGTCTGAATTTTCTTGCAATAATCAAAAAATAAACAGTGAAATTCAGTCCAAATAAAACCATAAAGGTTGTAATGACACCTTGCCAGTAATAATGCCCCTCATAAGCGGCAATACCGTCATTGTGTATGGAAAATCCTCCTGTACCGGCAGTGGAGAAAGTAACCGTTATTGCATCAAAAACAGGCATTTTTCCTACTATTAGCAGTAAAAACTCCACAACAGACAGAAATATATACATCATGTACAGCAGAACCGCCGTACCTTTCAGCTTTGGAATCAATTTTGACACAACAGGACCCGGGCTTTCCGCTTTCATTAGGTACATATTTGACTGACCGCTAAACGGAGTAATAACAGCCAAAATAAATACAAGTATACCCATGCCGCCTGCCCAGTTTGTAAAGCACCGCCAAAATGTCATGCCCTTACTCAAATCCTCTATAGCAATATCGTTGCCGAGTATGGTGCAGCCCGTTGTCGTAAATCCCGACACTGTTTCAAACAATGCATTTGTAAAATTTGGTATTTCTCCGCTTATAACAAACGGCAAACAACCAATAACACTCAGCATAATCCACGTTATCGCACAGGCAGCGTAACCCTCTCTGGAATACATCTGCTTATTTTTTGGCTTAAATTTAGAGGATACCCCTCCCACTAAAGCACATATACCGCTTACCAGCAGAAAGTAAACCCATGTACTTTCTCTGTATATTATAGACACTATCATTGGCAGCAATAGCATTGCCGCAATAATGACCATAACCCAACCGACAATATACCTTACAAGACTCTTGTTCATATTCCCTCTCCGTCAAACCCTACTTTCACTAAATAGGCAAAAAATTATGCCATAACATCTGAAAGATCTTTTAGTCCCTTGTGGGTGGTTACGATGATAACGGTGTCCCCTACCTCAATCGTATCACTGCCCTTAGGTATAATGATTTTGCCGTTTCTGTTGATAGAACCGACATGCACATAATCCTTAAACTTCAATTCACTCAGCGGTTTTGAAACGAGGTCGCTTTCACTGCCAACCTTAAACTCAAGTGCCTCTGCCTTACCGTCGTTCAGCTTATAAAGTGTTTCGACATTGCTTCCAAAAGAGTTCTGCACCGCACGTACATATCTCACTATAGCCTCAGCGGTAAGTTCCCTTGGACGGATTACACTGTCAAGCGGCAATGTATCAACTATATTGTCAAAAACTATTCTGTCAACCTTGGTTATGCACTTTGCTCTGGATACTTGACGGGCATACAACGAAAGCATAATATTTTCCTCGTCAAAATTGGTCAGGGTTACAACCGCGTCTGCCTTGTTTATTCCCTCTGACATTAACAAGTCCTGATTCATGCCGTCGCCGTTAATAATAACCGCCTCGTCAAGAATTTGGGAAAGCTCGTGACAACGCTTGTTATCTCTTTCTATTATCTTTACATCTATACCGCTTTTTAGCAGTATATCAGCTAAATAATAGGCTGTACGGCTGCCGCCTATAATCATTGCATTTTTGGCCTTTATTGAATTTGCGTTAAGCTTTTTGAAAAGCCTTGTTGCGTTTGACGGGGCACAAATAATTGAGAGCTTATCCCCCGGACGTATAACAAAGTCGCCTGTCGGTATAAAAACCCCTTCATCACGCTCTATAGTACAAATTCTTACATTACCCTTAAGAAGTCCCGAAAGTTCTGCGATTTTAGAACCGCACAGCGGGGATTCCCTTGTTACTTTGAAGGTGTATATCTCAACATTGCCCCTTGCAAAGCTGTCAACCTCTATGGCTGACGGGAAACGAATTAAACGGCTCATCTCTAAAGCCGCAATTTTCTCAGGATTTATCATTAAAGACAGACCCAACTCGCCTTTAAGGTTGTGTATATCCTCGTGATATACAGGCTTTCTTATACGGGCGATTGTATTGGCTGCACCGCATTTTTTTGCAAGCAGACACATATAAAGGTTAAGCTCATCGGCATCTGTTACAGCTATAACCAAGTCAGCCTTATCCGCCCCTGCTTCACGCAAAACGGCGGAGCTTGCACCGTCACCCTCTATTCCCATTAAATCGCACGAATCCGTCACCCTGTTAAGTGCAGATTCCCTGTTGTCAATCACCACAATGTCGTGATCCTCAGCATAGAGCTGTTCGGCAAGCGTACTGCCAACCTTGCCACAGCCGATTATTATAATATTCATTCACTATCTCCAAATATCCGTTTATTATAAAAAACATAAAAACAAAAGGCACGCATATACGCACATTATGATACTACAAATTTATAGAAACGTCAATAAATCCGAGAACACTTTTTCGCCAAATTTGAACAAATTTTTATTTAAAAATTTGCGAATATTTACACTGAAAAAAATTCCCCTCATACCGTCATAATATGCGGTATGAGGGAAACAGTCAATCAGAATCGGATTTATGAGTAATGTAGGAATATATAATCGGCATTATGTAGGAAAAAACAAGAAGTATGCCAATCGCCACACAGTTTGGCAAATTGTTTGATATAACAATAGACCACGCCGACAGGCATACACCCGCAAGACCGCCCATAACACCCAAATAAGAACAAACTCTGCTCGTTTTATCCCTGAGCGGAGTATCCTTTGCAAGCCACGGCAAACGTATTCCGCCCACCGAGTTTGGTGCAACCTCACGGTAAAAGCTTGACAGAAAAATCATAACCGCACTGAGCATTATGACTATGATAGACGGCAAAATTACGCCTATATCCTGTATATTGTTAAGTGCTATTCCCGTCAGGACCCAGCTTATTATCGCAAAAAACCACGTTGCAACCAGTCCCCAGTTGCCGCTTCCAAGGGAAATCTCCCCAAAAATTTCATCAAGAGGGTTAGCTAAGTCATCATCCTCATCGGCATTATCATTCTGCACAGAATTATTCTTTTTCTTCATATTCTCAGCAATTAAAAGTGTACCCGATATTATAAGCGGTATAGCTGTCCAAATCAAATAAAACCATCTGCTGCCCGTCGCCAACGCCTTACCGTTAAAGCCGTAAAGAACAAATACCTCCGGCTGCATAAAGATGCCTATGACCAGCATATTCAGCACAGCATTTATGGAAGAAAGAGTAAATAATAGCTTTCTCATCTTACCAAACACCCCATTTCTTTGGAAATTCAAGACATAAAGCTTATAGTATGATGCCAAACAATGCGAAATCCACAAACGGATTTCACCATATTAAAGTTAACTAAATTATAACAGTAAGTTACGAAGTTGTCAACTCTGTCATTTATAAACATGGCAGCACGTCACTGCATATGCTAACCTGAGTTAGCTTTAAAAAGTCTGAATTTTGCAGGATAAATCCGCACAATTACAGTGTACGAGCCATAGGCTTCGGTTTTAATTTTATAATTTATAATTATCACCTCACGGAAAAATTTTCAGTTTATGGAACTACATTCTATTTTGTAAGTGAATTTCCAGCAATATAAGTATAATATCAGAT
>CAMWIZ010000044.1 GCA_947174455.1 uncultured Clostridia bacterium
GGGTTATATGTTTGCAAGAGCAGGAGTGTTCCCATTTGGTGAAAGACAGGTTCTGTACTCTGACTGTAAACAGCAGTATTATCCGTTTTTGAAGGAATTTCAGAGCAAGCTGCAAAGCGGCGATTCAATGCTTTACAGTTGGGGAAACGGATTGGGCACAAATTTTATTGCAATGATTGCATACTATATAGCAAGTCCGCTGAACCTTCTTACGTTTTTTGTCCCCAGTGAATATGTGAGAGAAGCAATGGCTGTTTTCATGATGATGAAAATAGGCTTTGCCAGCTTGTTTACGGCTGTATTTTTGAAACACGTATTTCGCAGGAATGACCTTTCACTGGTGGCATTCGGCTGCTGCTATGCTTTCTGTGATTTTATCATGGGCTATTATTGGAATACAATTTGGCTGGACAGCGTTGCACTTTTGCCGCTTGTTGCACTGGGAGTTTACTGCGTTGTCAATGAGGATAAATTTAAACTCTATATCGTGGCACTTGCACTTTCTTTTTGGTCAAGTTACTATATCGGCTTCATGATTTGTATTTTTGTACTGATTTGGTTTGTTATACAGTCAGTAATTAAAGGCTCCAAATTTGAAGAGTTTTGCAGCAATGTTGTGAAAATGGCAATATATTCGGTTATTGCTCTTGCAGCAACGCTGCCGATTACACTAACTGCGTATATACAGCTTTCCAATACTGCTGCAAGCAATGACAAATTTCCGGAGAAGGTGGAGTTGTACAATAACTTCATGGAGATGGTTGCAAACCTGATGAGCTTTAACAAGCAAACAACTATGGAGGGACTGCCCAATATCGGCTGTGGGGTTGTTTGTGTATTGCTTGTTGTTATCTTTATCAGAGCTAAGGAGATAAGCAAAAAAGAAAAGATAACCTACCTTGCATTGCTCGGCTTTATGTTTATAAGCCTTAATCTTAATTCACTTGACTATATTTGGCACGGTTTCCATTTTCCTAACCAAATTCCTTACCGTTTTGCTTTTTTGTTCAGTTTTGTACTCATTTGCATTGCGTATAGGGCGTTCACTGCATTTGTAAAGCTTGATAAAACGGATATTATCGGTACTTGTATTTTGGCGATTGCTATGGTTTGCGTAGCAGTGTTCTACCTTGACAAAGCACCTGTTATAGGAAGCCTGATTGTTGCAGGAGTTTATATTTTATTTATGTCACTGCACGAGATGAATTTGCTAAGCAGACGTTGGCTTATAAACTTTGTGAGCGTTTTAATTATTGTTGAAATGGCTGTTCAGGCTCATACAGGAGTAGAAACTGTGGGTACAACTAACCACAACAATTTCCCGGATGCAGCGGAATCGGTTGATGAGCTTGTCAATTATGCAGAAGACAAAGCTGGCGGTGATTTGTTCAGAATAGAACAGACCAATTACTCATCAAAGAATGACGGCATGATTTACGGTTATAACGGAATAGGTCAGTTCTCATCTACCTCTTATAAAACCATAATTGACTTTACGAGTAAGTTTGGTATGGTTTCAAAGAGAAGCAGTTATCAATATTTGCTGACATCTCCTATTACTTCAATGTTTCTTAATGTGAAATACGTTATTTCCAGAGATAACTATACAGCAGGCGAAACATCGCTTACACAGGTTAAAAGGTCGCAGAGCGAACCGGCGGCTTACTTGTATGAAAACGCATATTATCTGCCTATTGGATATATGGCTGACAACAAGATAATGAATGTAGATATGGAAAATAATACCGTATTTGAAACCCAGAACAATATCTTTAAATCAGCAGCCGGCATAAACGATAATGTGTATACTCTTCTTGAACCAAGCAAGACCGACCTTGATGGCATGACAGTAGCTGAAACAAGTGAAAAGCTGTATTCCTATTCCTTTATGGATGGTATAAGTTCCGGCAAAATTGCTGTTACCTATACAGCACCTAAGGATGGTATGCTCTACGCTTGGGCTAATGTTAAGTCAACAGATACGCTCACTGTTGAAAGCGATAAGTTGAAACATGATTACAGCATTGAAGCACAGCGGTATATTTTCCCGCTTGGTAATTACAAGAAGGGCGAAACCGTGACAATTAAGGTTAATGCAGGCAAATCGGGCAAAAATATAATTTGTGCGGCTTATCTTGACCCTGATATAATGGATAAAGGCTATGCAAACCTTAGTGATGAGGGTCTTAAAATTACAAACTACTCCAGCACAAAAATAGAGGGAACGATTGTCGTTAAAAACAGCGGTACGTTCTGCACGTCTATACCCTACGAAAAGGGTTGGACACTGTATGTTGACGGTGAGAAGACAGAAACGTCTGCCGCTATGGACGTTTTCCTTGCTGCCGATATGTCAGCAGGTAAGCATGATATAAAGCTTGTATATTCGCCTGAGGGATTCCGCACAGGCATAATTCTGTGTATACTTGCCATGATCGGCTTTGCTGTTTTATGTGTGTTGGATTATAAAAATAAGAGAAAAAATAATAAGTAAAACGATTATCGGCGGTAAAGCTCAGGGGAAGAACTTTACCGCTGATAAAATACTATTTGGGGGATACCGTTATGAAACTGCTTTCTGTTGTAGTTCCGTGCTACAATGAACATGAATCCTTGCCTGTATTCTACAAGGAAATAACTGCTGTGGCAAAGCAGATGAATTATGTGGACTTTGAGTTCATTTTTGTGGATGACGGCTCAAGAGATAACACTCTGTCAATAGCTAAAGAACTGCATAAAAATGACAAAAGAGTACGCTATATCTCTTTTTCACGAAATTTCGGCAAGGAAGCAGGTATGCTTGCTGGTTTGCAGGCGGCAAAGGGCGACTATGTTGCAATAATGGACGCAGATTTGCAGGATCCTCCGTCACTTTTGCCCGAAATGTACAAAACCATAAACAGCGGAGAGTACGACTGTGCCGCAACCCGTAGAACTACCCGTAAAGGGGAACCTCCGATACGCTCTTTTTTTGCAAGAATGTTCTATAAGATAATTAACAAGATGAGCGATGCAGATATAGTGGACGGTGCAAGGGACTTTAGGCTTATGCGTAGAAAAATGGTAGACGCTATTTTATCCATGGGCGAGTACAACCGCTTTTCAAAGGGGATTTTCGGTTGGGTTGGCTTTAAGACCAAGTGGATTGAGTACGTCAATGTTGAACGCGTTGCAGGTGAAACAAAGTGGTCTTTTTGGAAGCTTTTCAAATATTCTATTGAAGGCATTGTAGCATTCTCAACAACACCGCTTTACATGTCGTCAATAATGGGTTTTATAATTTGTTTGGCTGCGTTCATAATGGCTTGTTTTTATGCTATTAAGGCATTGGTGTTCGGCGATCCGACAGCCGGCTTTCCCTCGCTCGTGTGCATAATCTTATTTTTGGGCGGTATACAGCTTATTGGTATAGGTGTAGTTGGCATGTACCTTTCTAAAACTTATTTGGAGACAAAGAAACGTCCCGTTTTTATTGTTAAGGAAACTGAGGACGATGAATAGATAATTTATCGGGACAGCAATATATTTTGATGTCCCGATTTTTGATATTAGTGAAAATTGCACTGTTCGGCATACAATAAGTTATCAGTAGTTAAAAAATTTTAGTGAAGTGAAGCGGTGTGAAGTTTTGGTCAAGCTTTTGAAGAAGCTTGCGAATCCAAGGGCAAAGCCTTGGTCGGCGAAATTCCCTTACTTATGTGTGCGGTCAGTTACACAATTCACTTTAAAATTCTGCCGCATTGACGGATAATATAAGGAGGAAATGAAAATGACATTTGAGGAAATTAAGAAAAATCAAAGCATAAAAACATATATAACAAGGGCGGACGAGTCTTTAAAAGCACTCGGTTTTACCGAACACAGCTTTGCACACGTGGGAATGGTTGCAGAGAACGCAAAATATATACTGCAAACGCTTGGATATTCTCAAAAGGACGTGGAGCTTGTGCAGATAGCCGCATATCTGCATGATATCGGTAATCTTGTCAATAGAATAGACCACTCGCAAAGCGGTGCGGTTATGGCTTTCAGAATATTGGATAATCTTAACATGGAGGCGGAGGATATTGCAACTATTGTTACGGCTATAGGTAACCATGACGAGGGAACAGGAGTAGCCGTAAATCCAGTGGCAGCCGCCCTTATTATAGCGGATAAATCCGATGTTCGCCGTTCAAGAGTAAGAAATACCGATAAATCAACGTTCGATATTCACGACAGAGTTAATTACTCTGTAAAAAAGTCTATTCTTAAAATAAATGATGAGCATACGCTTATAAAACTAAAGTTGAGCGTTGATACAAAATACGGCTCAATAATGGACTATTTTGAAATATTCATAAACAGAATGATAATGTGCAGAAAAGCTGCGGAGTGCTTGGGACTCCAATTTAAACTGATTATAAATGAACAGCAGGTAATTTAGCATAGGTTTTCAAAGCTACAATTTAGACAAATTGTACAGGAAAAATGTACAAATAATGAGTGCTACTTTCTACAGCTAAGTTATTTCATAAGAGTACACTGACCCTCGTGTTCCATGCCGTCTTTTATACCTTTTGTTTAAAATATAAGCGGTATTTATTCGCTTAAATACTGGACTTTTCTAAGAAAATAAGAAAAATTCGGAAAATTATTTAAAATGCCCCTTGACATTTGCCATAAACCACGATATAATGGTAAACTGTATCATAATAGCGGAGAATGTGCTGTTATCAATTCGCTTAGAGGGAATTTTGTTAAATGTGTATAGTTATCATCAGACTTTATTTTGTAAGTTTGTTGAGTTATACAAAATTTATTACAGCGGATTATTGGTATACTTGCGGTTAGGCAAGGACGGATTTATTAGGAATGGAGTGACAAGCCAATGGTGAATGTAAAACCGGTAAAACTCGGAAATACAACCCGTATGAGTTTCGGTAAGATTGACGAAGTTATTGATATGCCAAATCTTATAGAAATTCAGAAAAAGTCCTATGAGTGGTTTTTGAACGACGGCCTGAAGGAAGTTTTTAAGGACGTCTCGGGTATAAGTGACCATTCGGGTAATTTAGTGCTTGATTTTGTTGATTACAAGCTTGATGTCGAGCATCCGAATTACAGTGTGATTGAGTGTAAGGAGAGAGACGCTACTTATGCTGCACCGCTGAGAGTGGTTGCCCGTTTGATAAACAGGGAAACAGGCGAGGTTAAAGAGTCCAATATTTTTATGGGCGATTTCCCGCTTATGACTGCGAGCGGCACTTTTATAATAAACGGTGCCGAGCGTGTTATAGTATCACAGCTTGTAAGAAGTCCGGGCGTGTATTACAAAATGGATCACGACAAGACAGGTAAGGAGCTGTTCTCCTCAACTGTCATACCTAACAGGGGTGCTTGGCTTGAGTATGAGAACGACGTTAATGACGTTTTCTATGTTAGAATAGATAAGAACAGAAAAATTCCGATAACTGTATTCATCAGAGCATTGGGTCTTGGTACGGACGGTGAAATTTTCGAGTACTTCGGCGATGACGAGAGAATGAAGGCAACTATTGAGAAAGACCCATGTAAGAATCAGGAGGAGGCACTTATTGAGGTTTACCGCAAGCTGCGTCCGAGTGAACCGCCGACAGTAGAAAGTGCCCAAACACATATTGACAATCTGTTCTTTGATCCGAGAAGATACGATATGTCAAGAGTTGGCAGACATAAGTACAACAAGAAGCTTGGAATATCTTTGCGTTTGATAAACCAGACACTTGCCGCTCATGTAGTAAATCCAAGAACAGGCGAACTTATTGCACTTGAAGGCGAGGTTGTAAGCAGAGAAAAGGCACTTGAGATTGAAAATGCAGGTGTCAGCGAGGCTTTTATAAAGCTTGATAATGACAAGGTAATTAAGGTTATATCTAACGGTATGGTTGACCTTACCAAATATGTTGATTTTGATATTGCTGAGTGCGAAATTGACGAAAAGGTTCGTTTCAGTGTTCTTTGTGACATTCTCGACAGCGGACTTGAGGGTGAAGAGCTTAAAGAGGAAATTGCAAAACGTAAGCCTGACCTCGTTCCTAATACCATAACTATTGATGATATTTTCTCCACAATTAACTACATGAACAACCTTGCTAACGGTGTTGGAACAACTGATGATATAGACCACTTGGGAAATCGTCGTATCCGCAGCGTGGGTGAGCTTTTACAGAATCAGTTCAGAATAGGCTTCTCCAGATTGGAAAGAGTTATTCGTGAGAGAATGACTTTGCAGGCACAGGATTTGGAGGCACTCACTCCAAACTCACTTATAAATATTAGACCTGTAACTGCCGCTATAAAGGAGTTCTTCGGTTCATCACCGCTTTCTCAGTTCATGGATCAGAATAACCCGCTTGCTGAGCTTACACATAAAAGACGTTTGTCAGCCCTTGGTCCGGGCGGTTTGTCCAGAGATAGAGCAGGATTTGAGGTTCGTGACGTTCACTACAGCCACTACGGACGTATGTGTCCTATCGAGACCCCTGAGGGCCCGAACATCGGACTTATCTCTTACCTTGCAACCTTCGCAAGAATAAATTCCTACGGCTTCATTGAGGCACCTTTCCGCAAAATTGACAAGGAAACAGGTGTTGTTACAGATGAGGTTGTTTACATGACAGCCGACGTTGAGGACGAGTTTATAGTTGCACAGGCTAATGAGCCTTTGGACGAAAATCATCGCTTTGTTAACGCAAAGGTTAACGGTCGTTACAGAGATGAATTCGTTGAGCTTGAAGCTTCACGCTTTGATTTTATGGACGTTTCTCCTCGAATGGTTGTGTCCGTCGCTACAGCAATGATTCCTTTCCTTGAAAACGATGACGCAAACCGTGCCCTCATGGGCTCGAACATGCAGCGTCAGGCAGTGCCGCTTCTTGTTACGGAAGCACCTATTGTCGGAACAGGTATGGAG
>CAMWIZ010000045.1 GCA_947174455.1 uncultured Clostridia bacterium
CCTATATATCATTAATCAAAATAACATCATTCTTTCTCATTTAGATAATATTCCCTAAGCTGTGCGGCAAGGTATAACGAACCGCACACAAGAACAACAGAATCTTTTGTTTCCTCTGCAAATTTCAATGCTGCTTTAAATGCATTTACCGCATTTTCGTCAGCAACTATATTGTCAAAATATTCGCTCGCAGTTTCTTTTAGCTCTTCAGCAGTTTGGCGTCTCGGACTTTCTGCAACAGTTGTTGTAATAAGCTTATAAATTTTACCTTTAAGGACAGACAAAGCACTTCGGCAGTCTTTATCCTTTAGCATACCCATAACACATATTATTTTTTTATCGCTCAAATACTTATCGACCGCACTTGACAAGGCCGCAAGTCCTCCGGGATTATGACCACCATCAAATATAACCATAGGATTATTTGACAAAAGCTCAAAGCGAGCCGGAATTTTTACACATTCCACTCCATTCCTTATCGCATCGTTATCTATGGAAAGACCGCGGCTGCGAAGTGCCTGAACGGCTGCCAGAACCAGTGCAAGATTGTTAACCTGATGCATTCCTACAAGGGGAAGCTTGATTTCCATACCGTCATAACTTACAATGCTGCCCGTAATATCCGATAACAGGACCGGAAGGTTGAAAGGTGTATAAAGTACGTTGTTTCTTTTTGAAGCTGTTTCGGTAACAACAGTATTTACACTGTCCTCTTGAAAAGCAAAAACAGTTGCACCGCTGTCCTTAATTATGCCACACTTCTCTTCTGCGATTTTAGCAAGTGTATCTCCCAATACGGCTGTATGGTCAAGGGAGATTGATGTAATAACACTGCACAGCGGAGTTTTAATAACATTTGTCGCATCAAACTTGCCCCCAAGACCTGTTTCCAAGACTACAACATCTACTTCCTGCTCTGAAAACCACTCAAAAGCCATTGCTGTAACAAACTCAAACTCAGTTATTATTTTGTCCTCTGCACGAAGTCTTTCAACAAGCGGAAACAGCCTTTCAGTGAGTTCAATAACTTCCTGCTGAGAAATTTTGTTGAAATCAATCTGCATCCTTTCTCCGAACCCTGTAATATGCGGCGAGGTGAAAAGTCCTGTTTTATAGCCTGCCGCTGTCAATATACGAGCAGTCATATTTGAAACTGAACCTTTTCCATTCGTTCCCGCAACATGGACAAACTTGATATTATCCTGCGGATTACCCATAAGCTGCAAAAGCTCTTCAATTCTGTCAAGTCCGAGTTTAGAACCGAAAACCAACAGTGAATCTATTTTTTCCAACGCTTCCTTATAAGTCACTTTAAAATTCCTTTCACTAAAAAACTGCATAATAACGCTTAAACTAAACTTTACATTGCTTCGCTTAGTAACCCCTTACCGCAATGGCAGATGCCTGCAATGCGGCATTTGCAACAGGACCTGCTGAGCTGTAGCCAAAGCCGCCATGCTCAACGCAGACGGCAAAAGCCAGCGGACAATCTTCCTCTGTAACAAAGCCTACAATCCAGCCGTCCTCTGCTCCTGTGCCGGTTTCCGCTGTACCCGTTTTTGCCGCAACCGCAAGACCTTCAAACATACTGTCGCCGTAATGGTCGCTGACGGTGTATCTCATAATCTCCGAAAGTTTATCGGCAGTTGTACTGCTCATCATGCGTTCTCCTCTTTTGCCCTTTGTTGAGTTTGACACCAAATCTTTATAATTCAAAAATGATGTTACACTCTCTATCATATACGGTTCTGTCGGTGTACCGCCGTTTGCTATCGCTGAGCAAATCATTGCCATATGCATTGGGTTTACCATGTCGGTATATTGACCAACTCCGGACCATGCCAAGGCTGTAGTGTCCGCTTCGCTAACATCATATTTTGACACGGCAAGCGTATTGTCATCAACTGTAAAGGTTTTGTTGCAGCCAAACATCTCTGCATACTCTGTCATCTTATCCGCACCCAGTTCAACTGCCAATTCCGCAAAATAAATATTACACGACTCTGCCATTGCCTGTTTAAGATTTATTTCACCGTGAGGTTCTACACATGTTACAACCTGTCCGCCAATAATTTTGCTACCCTCACAATAAAGATATCGCTCCTCGGCATTGTTTATATTATCCAGTGCTGCTGCCGTTGTTATTATTTTAAAGGTAGAACCCGGAGGATAAGTAGAGCTTATCACATTATCCAAATATACACCCTCGTAGGTATCATCGCCCTCTATAATTTCGGGAGGAGCATACGGGTCATAGGCAGGCGTACTCACTTTGCAAATAATCTCACCTGTTTTATAATTATACACCACACAAGCACCGTTGTAACCTCTGCTTACCATTGCATTGTAAGCCGCCGCACAAGCATTAGAATCAAGTGTAAGTGTTATATCGCTGCTGCTTTTGAATGATTCGGGCAGTCCCAAACCCAATATAAAGTTATAACCGGTAAGTCCCGTTCTGTACATACTCTGCACTGCGGTGCTTATATTTGTGCTGTCATCACCCACAGAATGAAGCATAGCAAGTCTTGTGCTGTAGTCATCGGAATAAACTCTGTCACCGTCAATGCTTTGAGCAAGAACGTTTCCATTTCTGTCGTATATTATACCCGCCTGTGCAAGACCTGTTACTGAAATATGAGCGTTCATCGGCATTTGTGCCCATTCTGAGGAATGTATAATAAGCCTTACTGTAAAATACCCCAGTCCTATAAAAAAAGCATACGCTATAAACCAAATCATAACTGATCTTATCAAAGATTTCTTCATAACCTATCCGCCTCTTTGTAGTAAGCTTTTCAGAATTGCACCGCAGACTGTCTTGCCAAACTGTGGCAAAACGGTCAAACGGTGCAGATTTCGTTTCTGTTTTAATTAAAAATACCCTCGTGCTTTACAGCATAGGTTCTCTCGTCAGCCGCTTTTATAAATGCCATAAGTCCCCAGCAAGATATCATACTTGAACCGCCGGCACTGACAAACGGAAAAGTTACACCTGTAAACGGCAGAATATCGGTTGCACCGAAAATATTCAAAGAAAGCTGGATAATAAGCAGACCTGCGGCACAACAAGCCGAAATTGAATAAAACGTACTGCGGCTTCTTGTTGTAATTGCCCTTGCATAGAGCCCCAAATATCCAATAGCTATGGCCAAAACCAAGCCGACTATCAAACCCAGTTCCTCACACACTATACCGATAACGACATCACTTTCGGAAGCAAACAATTCCTTGCAAAAGCCGTTGCCCAAGCCTACACCGAATAATCCGCCGCTTGCACAATAAATTAAGGCTCTTGCCTGCTGAAAGCCTTGGTCATAGATGTACTCTTCATCAAAGCAGTGCCGCCACGCATTAAAACGCTCAGAAATGTATGGCTTAAATCTAAGCACAATAGTTGACGCAAACACAGCAGACGAAATTGCAAGTATAATGGTCTTTAAGTCACCCGAACGCATAAACGCAATCAGCAAAAAGGTTGCGAAGAAAATAAGTGCTGTACCAAAATCACCCATAAGTGCCAATGCACCCACACACATTGCAGAGAAAATAATAAATCCAAGCAAGTCCTTTTTAGTTTGTAGCTGGTCAAGTGTTGATGCACCGACAAATATAAATCCGACCTTTACAAACTCAGACGGCTGTATGGAAATACCTGCAATGGTAATCCAGTTACCTGCACCGTACTGCACCCTACCGAATATAAGGTTAATAGCAAGCAGTCCCAGTGAACCTATATAAATCCATCTGCTCCAACGAGTTACTCTGTCGGGAACCTCCATAAATTTTATAAGGAACTCAAACAGTATTATACCCGCAACAGCGGAAACAATCTGAACTATTGCCTGACGCTCAGTTTGGTGAACTGAAATTAACACCCCGACACTCGTCATAAAGAAGGCAAGACTCTCAATTTCAAAGTTAACCCTTTTAAATATCAAAGTAGATACAATATATGTCGCCCACATAAGAGCTATCATAATTATACCGTAAATTGACGGTTTCAGGTCAATGACTCCCGACGATATACTTTCAGCCGTCAGACAAGCCTCTGCCGAAAGCAAACAGATGAAGAATGAGATTAAAAACAACAGCATTTTCGGGGAAATACTTCTCTTTCCATTTGGCTTAAAAAACCATGACCTTGACGACGGACCTTCAAACTCCTCAGCACGTTTTACAGTAAGAACAGTTGAACCAATTCTAATTTTGTCATCAAGGTAAATATTAGTTCTGCCATTAGTTTTGGTACTATTTACGTAGACACCTGCCTTTGAACCGGTGTCTGTGATAATCCAACCGTTGTCACGTCTGAGCAAAACTGCGTGTTCCCTTGAAACTGTGTTATCGTCAAGAAAAATATCACACCGCTTGCTTCGTCCTATTGAGTTTTCCCAATACAAAACGGGTATTGCTTTCTTTGTTGTTTCATCAAACAGCATAATAAGCGGATGCTCATCTCTGCGGTTATGTCTGAGTGACGAATATATTTTAACTACAATAAATATTGCAACAATAGGAACTGCAATTCTAAGTATGACTACCAGCAAATCTAAAGCAAATGATGTTATGTCACCCATTCTTTTCCCTCCTTTTAGCTAAGAGCCTCGCCCCAACCTACAAGCTAAAAAAGCTTGACCAAGGCTTTATAAATCTCTACTTATGTTTTCCCTTAATTTTCTTTAATCCTTAAAAGCAAAAAGCTTTAACCGTCTGTTAACAGCAGCACTGTACATACTTTTAAATTATAACACAGAATTTATGAAATTACTATAAAATGAGTGTAAATTCCATTTAACAAAAAGCACTCCACAGGAATGTCCCATGGAGTGCTGTAACTACATCTAAAAAATCATATTGAACATTACATTATAGTATGTTAAAGATTTATCATCAAATGTATTTCTTCGGTTGAATTTTTTTAAACCATAATTCGTCACTACAGTTTTAATTATAAAACCTTTCAGATTAGTCCTTTGTGAGAGAAACGTTGCTGTCACTGCCGTTTTCTGCAACTTTACCCTCATAGTGCTTTTCCACAATGCTGTCTACTATAGGAACATTGAACAACCCCTGTGTAAGCGACTTTAAAGCCATAACAACAAACAGGAACTTTTCAATAACAGCAAGAGCAGTACGGACAAATGAAACCAAACCCGGGAGCAAAGGCAACGAAAATCCGCCGCCGAAAATCCCAAAAAACGAACTGATAACACTTATAATGTCAGGGATAAAACCAACAATCGAATCTGCTAAAATAAATACCACCATGATGGCAAAAATCTTAACTACCGACTTTCTCAGCCATTCGTTCTCCTCAAAAAGAAGAACGTAACCCATAATAACTATACCAACAAAGAATCCTACACTTCCGCCGAGAAGTGCCGCAACAGCTGCTATCGCCGACAAAAAACCTACTGAAATACCAAGCTTTGTTTTCTGCATCTCTATACCCTCCGTATGAAAATATAATCTAAATTATTTAGACAAATCTACACTTCCGTTGTTTTCTGCCGAAACAGTAACATCACTCATCGGCTCTACATTAACAGGCACAGGAATACTGTTTACAGGGGCTGTAAAAGCAGTCTGTACATTGTTTTGTACGGGTGCCTGCGACAAGGTATATCCACAGGAATCACAAAAAGCACTGCCAATGTTTACAGCTGCTCCACAGTTGGGGCAGTTGCCTACCAGTGAGTTTGGCAAAGGTTCTGGCATTGGTTCCGGAACTTTTGAACCGCAGGCTGTACAAAACGCTGCATTTGCAGTAACCTCTGCACCACAGTTCGGACACACCTTTATACCCTTAACCTTGCGAATTTGCTCCTTATAACCCTCTATCCTTGCCAACGCATCACGAATAGCAAGAATAGCGTCACGGTACTCAGAAGCTTCGTTATCCTTGTTGCTTTCAAAATAGCTTTTGCCTATCTGATTATAGAGATTATTTATTTGTTTCTCCTCATCTGAGATACTGCTGTTAAGCTTAGCTGTTTCAGCAAAAATCCTTGTTTGTTGAGAAACTTCTTGTCCTGCCTGAGAAAGCTTCTTACCTAAATTATCAAAAAATGCCATTGTTTTCTACCTCTTTCATATAATTATTATCCGACAGCAAAGTCACATTGTGTACTGCTGTCAGAGTCTGTTTGTAAAACCAAACAAACTCTAAACTTCCTTTATCATTCTACCATAAAAGGGCAATCTTTGCAATACTTCCTTATTCAAAAAATAAAAAAGCAAAACTATGGGTTTTACTTTTTTAAATGTGACGGCAGCTTCTTGGAAACTCCTATCAAATTATCGTCAAGAACAAGATTATTAAGAAAGGGATCCACCACAATTTGGTCTATTCCCTCAAGCCCGTCAAGTATTTTAAGCACCTGTACATAGGGCAGATTTACCGATGAAAAGCCTTTCATGCTTTCATGCTGCATATTTTCCTTGCGTGAGTATATAGGAATATACTGCGAACCGTCCTTTGTGCCGAGAATCTGCGGTTTTACCGTCATGGAATGCTTAACGGGTACAGCAAGGGGGTTCTCCTTTGCCAGCAATTCCATATCTGCCCCTTTCATGGTAACAACAGCAGGCAGCCACACACACGAATCCTTTAGACAGGTTAGAACAGCGAACATATTCTCTTGACTTCTGTTATTCAGAAAACGCAGAATAAGCGCGTTAAGCACAGTTCCGTCCTTTAGGCTTTCCGCCGTTATCTTGACCCTTTTTGGCTGTGAGCTTGTTTTATCTTGACCTTTATTTGTATTATTGTTATTGTTTGATTTTACTGAAGCTTTCATAATTTTTCTCCGAATTTTAAAT
>CAMWIZ010000046.1 GCA_947174455.1 uncultured Clostridia bacterium
ATATTAACCTTATAATACTGTGGTCGCCGACCAAAAGCTTCTAAAAAGGCTTGACCAAAACTTTACACAGTTTAAAACATCCCCCAAAAAACAGCAAGCACCCGAAAATTAGATGCTTGCTGTCAGTTTTGTATTAAATATTAAATATTACAAATATTCAGACAACAACTACATAATTGTTGTACTGCCTTAAAAATTAGGAAAGCATTGCTTTGATTCTTCCCATTGCCTCAACTGTATCCTCATAGCTTGCAAATGCAGTAAATCTAAAGTACCCCTTTCCGCAATCTCCAAAGCCCTCACCGGGAGTACCTACCACATTCGCCTTTTTCAGAAGCATATCAAAGAAATCCCATGAACCCATGCTGTTAGGGCATTTCATCCAAATATATGGGGAGTTATTGCCGCCTGTATAATAAATTCCGAGTTCATCAAGGGTATCCATGATTACCCTTGCATTTCTGCGGTAGTAACCGAGATTTTCTTTAATCTGATTAAGACCCTCCTCGGAGAATACTGCCGCTGCCGCACACTGAACGGGGTATGAAACACCGTTAAATTTTGTTGCTTGACGTCTGTACCAAAGCTTATAAATATTGTGTCCGTCAAACTCAAGCTCCTTTGGAACAACGGTGTAGCCACATCTTGTGCCTGTAAAGCCTGCTGTCTTTGAGAGAGAGCAAAGCTCAATGGCACACTTTCTTGCACCTTCTATTGCAAAAATACTTCTTGGGGAATCATCTGTTATGAATGCCTCATACGCACTGTCAAACAGAATAACCGCATCATTCTTAATTGCATAATCAACCCATACTTTAAGCTGTTCAGCACTGTAAACAGAGCCTGTTGGGTTGTTTGGGGAACAAAGATAAATTATGTCAGCATGTACATTCTCATCGGGCATAGCACAGAAACCGTTTTCCGCCGTTGAATTTGCGTACACAATTTTTCTGCCTGCCATAATGTTTGAGTCTACATATACAGGGTAAACAGGGTCAGTAACAAGAACCGTGTTATCCTTTGAGAATATATCGCCTATATTTCCGCAGTCGCTCTTAGCACCATCGCTTACAAAAATTTCATCGGCAGAAACGCTTACACCGTTTTTTGCATAATAGTCGCTTATAGCCTCACGCAGGAAAGCGTAACCCTCATAGCTGGGGTATCCCTTAAAGGTTTCCTTGCTTGCAAGCTCGTCAACCCCCTTTTTAAAGGCATCAATAACTATCGGTGCAAGCGGAAGCGTAACGTCACCGATTCCCATTTTTATAACCTTTTTGTCGGGGTTATCCTGCTGAAATTTAGATGTTCTGCTGGCAATCTCTGCGAAGAGATAATTTTCCACAAGATTGTCAAAATCATGGTTTATTTTCATTAGTACAAACTCCCTTTTTTATAATCTCGTTTTACTCTGCAAGCTCGCCCTCAAAAACAAAGGCGGCAGGACCTGTCATAAGAACTGTGTCATCTGTATACTTAATGCTGAGTGTACCACCGTTAAGCTTAACCTTAACATCTGTATTTTTTTGACTTATGTTATTGGCAACAGCGGCAACCGTAGTTGCACAAGCACCTGTACCGCAAGCCCATGTTTCTCCGCTGCCCCTCTCCCATACTCTCATTCTGAGATTTGATTCATCAATAACATTGACAAACTCAACATTTGCCCTGTCGGGAAAAAGCTTGTGATTCTCTATTGCAGGACCGATTTTTTCAAGCTCCAGCTTTTCAACATCATCGTCTGTGAATATAACACAGTGTGGATTTCCCACATCTACAAATGTATATGTATACTCGGTATTGTTTGCGGTAAGAGTACCGCCTACTGCACCTATTTTGGGTGCACCCATATCAACCGCAACTGTTTCTACTTTACCGTCGGTTACGTTCAGGGTAAGGTACTTGATTCCGGACTTTGTTTCAAGAGTAATCTCTGTCTTGTCGGTCAAGCCCTTTTCGTATACATACTTGCCTATGCAGCGTGTTGCGTTTCCGCACATAGCACCCTCACTGCCGTCTGCATTGAACATTCTCATTCTGAAATCAGCCTTGTCGGACGGCATAATCAGAACGATTCCGTCACCGCCAACGCCAAAGTGGCGGTCAGAGAGCTTGATTGACAAGCTCTCCGGATTTAGTACCTCTGTCTCAAAGCAGTTAAAATAGATATAATCGTTGCCTATACCGTGCATTTTGGTAAATTTCATTGCCAATCTCCCCCGCTTATATCATCTTAGAGTACTGCATAAGGTACATATCCACTTCCTTGGCAGCCGCTCTGCCCTCCGCAATCGCCCAAACAACAAGCGACTGACCTCTGTGCATATCACCTGCGGTAAATACCTTTTCAACGTTAGTTGCATACTTACCCTCGGCAGTCGCTACATTGGTTCTGTCGGTACATTCAACACCGAAAGCCTGTGTAACATATGGTGACGCACCAAGAAAGCCTGCTGCAATCAAAAGCAAATCTGCCTCAATAATTTTCTCACTGCCCTCAATCGGCATCATCATCATTCTGCCGCTTTGTTCGTCCTTCTTTGACTCCAAGCTTACTGTTTCAATAGCGGTAAGCTTACCCTCGTCATTGGAAATAAGTCTTTTTATTGTGGTTTGGTAAAGTCTTGGGTCACTGCCGAACTTAGCAATGGCCTCCTCCTGACCGTAGTCTGTCTTGCACACTCTCGGCCATTGCGGCCACTGATTATTTTCTGCTCTCTCGTCGGGGAGTTTTGGCATCATTTCAAGCTGAATTACGGACTCACAGCCATGACGGATACAAGTACCTACACAATCATTACCTGTATCGCCACCGCCAACAACCACTACCTTTTTACCCTTGGCACTGATGTAGTTACCGTTTTCGTAATCGCCGTTAAGAAGTGCCTTTGTGGTTGACTTTAAGAAATCAACAGCAAAGTAAACACCGTTTACATCTCTGTTTTCCACGCTTAAATCTCTTGGATTTGACGCACCACAGCAAAGAACAACCGCACTGAAGTCCTTCATAATTTCTTCCGCACTGATTGTATTGCCGATGTCGGCGTTGATTACGAACTTGATTCCCTCCTGCTCCATAAGCTTAACACGTCTGTCAACAACCGACTTTTCAAGCTTCATATTCGGAATACCATACATAAGCAAACCGCCGATTCTGTCCTCACGCTCAAAAACAGTCACCTCATGCCCCCTCTGGTTAAGCTGGTCGGCACAGGCAAGACCCGACGGACCTGAGCCTATAACAGCTACCTTTTTGCCTGTTCTAACCTGCGGAACTCTTGGTGTCATATATCCTTCGGCATAGCCGTTTTCAATTATAGAAAGCTCGTTTTCACGAACCGTTACCGATTTGCCGTTAAGACCACAGGTACAAGCCGCCTCACACAAGGCAGGGCAAACCCTGCCTGTGAACTCCGGGAAATTGTTTGTTTTGCGAAGTCTGGAGAGTGCATGCTCCCAGTTTCCGTTATATATTTCGTCATTCCATTCAGGTATAAGGTTGTGCAGAGGACAGCCCGACACCATACCGTTAAGCTTCATTGCAGACTGACAGAACGGAACACCGCAGTTCATACATCTTGAAGCCTGTGTCTGTCTGTCCTGCTTATTAAGCGGCGGGTGGAACTCATTAAAATTACTAACTCTGTTCAGAGGTTCAATCGAAGGATTGTTTACTCTGTCATATTCAAGAAATCCTGTTGGCTTACCCATTTGTTATATCCTCCTTATCAATTCTGAACTGAATAGAATGCTTCCATTTCTGCCTGGTCATGACTCAGACCTTTTTCTTCAAGCTTGCCTATAGCTACAAGCATCTTGTTGTAGTCGTTCGGCATAATCTTTTTAAAGGAAGGCAGATACTTATCAAACTCAGCTAAAATATTATTTGCAAGCGGCGAGCCTGTAGCATTTGCATGATTCTCAATCATAGAACGAAGTTCTTCAATGTCGTGCTTCTCTGTAACATCTGTCATTGTTACAAGCTCCTTGTTAAGCTTCAGATAGAAATCATGATTCATATCAAGAACGTAAGCTATACCGCCGCTCATACCTGCGGCGAAGTTCTTGCCTGTCGGACCGAGTACAACAACTCTGCCGCCTGTCATGTACTCACAGCCGTGGTCGCCGACACCCTCTACAACTGCTTTTGCACCGGAGTTTCTTACACAGAAACGCTCGCCTGCAATACCGTTAATGTACGCTTCACCCTTAGTTGCACCGTACAAAGCAACGTTGCCGATAATGATGTTTTCCTCAGCCTTAAAGGTACTCTTTTTATTTGGATAAACAATAAGCTTACCGCCGGACAGACCCTTTCCGAAATAGTCGTTGCTGTCGCCCTCAAGCTCCATTGTAAGACCCTTTGGTATAAATGCACCGAAGGACTGACCGCCGCCGCCTTGGCATTTTACGGTGTAGGTATCGTCCTCAATATTCTCACCGAATCTGTCAGTGATAACAGAACCGAGAATGGTGCCGACTGTACGGTTTGTACTGGAGATATCTACAGACACCGTCTTTTTCTTACCGCTCTTCATTGCCTTTTCAAATTCCGGCAAGAGAATGCTTTCATCTATGGTTGTTTCAAGCTCAAAGTCATATACATTGTTCGGGTCGAAATGTGTACCCTCTTTACCTGCATAATCATTGTTAATAATTCTTGACAGGTCTACCTTTTCGGCACGGTTTGTTACCTGGTGGTCACGTACACGAATCAAGTCTGTGCGTCCGACAAGCTCATCAACTGTGCGAACACCAAGCTGAGCCATAATTTCACGAAGCTCTTCAGCAATGAAGTTCATGAAGTTCATAACATACTCAGGCTTACCTGTGAAGCGGCATCTCAATTCAGGGTTCTGGGTTGCAACACCTACAGGACAGGTATCAAGGTTGCAGACTCTCATCATCAAGCAGCCCATAGTTACAAGCGGAGCGGTTGCAAAGCCAAATTCCTCAGCACCGAGTATAGCTGCGATTGCAACGTCACGGCCGCTCATAAGCTTACCGTCTGTTTCTACGATAACTCTTGAACGCAATCCGTTCTGAATAAGCGTCTGGTGTGTTTCTGCCAAACCAAGCTCCCATGGCAAGCCTGCGTTGTGTATGGAGCTTGCAGGAGCAGCACCCGTACCGCCGTCATAACCCGAAATAAGAACTACCTGTGCACCTGCCTTTGCAACACCTGCCGCAATAGTACCTACACCTGCCTCAGAAACAAGCTTTACGGAAATTCTTGCCTTACGGTTGGCATTTTTAAGGTCATAAATAAGCTGTGCCAAGTCCTCGATAGAATAGATATCGTGGTGCGGCGGAGGTGAAATAAGCGACACACCCGGAGTTGAATATCTTGTCTTTGCAATCCAAGGATAAACCTTTTTGCCCGGCAAATGTCCGCCCTCACCCGGCTTTGCACCCTGAGCCATTTTAATCTGAATTTCCTGAGCACTCATCAGGTATTCACTTGTTACACCAAAACGACCCGAAGCAACCTGCTTAATTGCACTGTTCTTTTCTGTACCGAGTCTTTCCGGCATTTCGCCGCCTTCACCGGAGTTTGACTTACCGCCGAGTCTGTTCATGGCAACCGCCATGCACTCATGTGCTTCCTGTGAAATTGAACCGTAAGACATTGCACCCGTCTTAAATCTCTTAACGATGTTTGAAACAGGCTCTACCTCCTCAATCGGGATAGACTTGCTCTCATCAATAACAAAGTCAAGCAATCCACGCAGGGTATGCGGTATTCTCTCGTCATTAACCATTGCGGTGTATTCTTTAAATCTTTTGTAATCACCGTGCTGTGTTGCCTCACGCAGTGCAATGACAGTTTCGGGATTGTACATATGGTCCTCTTTGTCACTGCCGCTTCTGAGCTTATGAGCACCCATGCTGTCAAGGGTAACATCAACACCAAGTCCAAGCGGGTCAAATGCGTGGTCATGACGCCATTCTACGCCCTCGTCAATTTCTTCAAGACCTATACCGCCGACACGGCTTACAGTGTTTGTAAAGTATTTATCAACAACGTCCTTCTTAATGCCGATTGCCTCAAAAATCTGTGATGACTGGTAGGACTGAATTGTGGAAATACCCATTTTGGAAGCAATCTTTACTATGCCATGCAGAACCGCTGAGTTATAGTCGTTGATTGCGGTATGGTAGTCCTTGTCAAGCAGTCCCTTGTCGATATACTCGGCAATACACTCATGTGCAAGATATGGGTTAATTGCTCTTGCACCGTAGCCGAGAAGTGTAGCAAAATGGTGAACCTCGCAGGGCTCTGCACTCTCCAAAATAATGGAAACCGCTGTACGCTTTTTTGTTCTTACAAGGTACTGCTCCAAAGCAGAAACCGCAAGCAGCGAAGGAATTGCAACGTGGTTCTCATCTACGCCACGGTCGGAAATTACTATGATATTTGCACCGCCTCTGTAGGCACGGTCGCATTTTACGAACAAGTGGTCAAGTGCTCTTTCAAGCGGGGTATTTTTATAGTAAAGCAATGATACTGTTTCTACCTTGAAGCCCGGGCGATTGATAGCCTTAATTTTCATAAGGTCAACCGAGGTCAAAATCGGGTTCTGAATTTCGAGCATATTACAGTTGTCTGCTTTCTCCTCCAAAAGGTTACCGTCAGAGCCGACATATACAACCGTATCGGTTACAACCTCTTCACGGATAGCGTCTATAGGCGGGTTGGTAACCTGTGCGAAAAGCTGTTTGAAGTAGTTAAACAACGGCTGGTGCTTTTCAGAGAGAACTGCAAGCGGCACGTCCGTACCCATTGCGGCAGTTGCCTCAATACCGTTTTTAGCCATAGG
>CAMWIZ010000047.1 GCA_947174455.1 uncultured Clostridia bacterium
TTTAATTGCATTTAGCATAAATCTGTGATATAATTAAACAAAATACGTAAAAGGAGTATAACAATATGACAGACACAGAAATTAAAAATAAGGAGTTAAATAACAAAACTGTTCTTTCTCCTCTTACCACCAGGCTCACAGAAGATGAAGTAGCACTGTTGTTTGACTATCGTCTTGCGAGTGAAGAACAACGCAAAGAAATACAGAAATTTATTGCAAATTTGGAATCTTGATTCAAAACAATTTAAATTGACTCAAGAACTTTTGTTAATAATCATGGAAACGCAAAAATTAGATTAGATAACATAGTAAAAGGCAAACGACTAAGCTGTCGCTTGCCTTTTACTATTGCCTCTGCAATAAAAATCGGTATATCCAATGAGTCTATGGATTACAGCCTCCGCATGGGACATACCCGTCAGCAAGTAGAATTTCCCTGTCACCAATAAATTCCTCTCTATTTTCCTCACTGATTTTCTTAGCGTGATTGCAGTCGGGAAGATGAAACTTTTTTGTTTTTGTATTCATAATATAACCGGCATTGTCATCACTTATATTATCGGACACACCCTCTTCCCAGCTTGTACCGTCCAGATAATTTATTTCTATTCCCGGCTGAATATTATAGCAGTATACGTTAAAACAAATTCCCTCTCCGCTGTCCTCCACCGATATAGCCTCGATAAGCACTCCGCTTGCCAATAGATTGCTCTCTTCAAAAATCGGAGTAACCCTATACATAACGTGATTATCAGTTTCATTTACATAGTCTGCAACCATATTTTCAAAGGGCAGCATACCCTTTGTGTTTAAGAATCTTGTGCCTGTTATAAGATTTTTTTCATTGGTATTTTCCCCACTTAACTGGTATCCTATTAAGTGACAGCGATTATACAGATATTTTCCGTCCACGCAGTCGTATTTTATGCTGTGCCAACCGCTCGGTTCTACCGAACCGATAGATGTTCTGTCCTCAGTTGGCATAAGCTCAGTACCTATGCAGGCTGTTGCGGCTGTACATCTTCCAAGACTGTCAAGCTCACCGTAGCTTTCATATGCAGTTGAAGTATACTCCTTTTCGGTAAAAAAAGGCTGATTGTCATTTACTGTGATGTACGCAGCCTCATCAAACGGTGCTATATTGTCTATACTAAAGCTTGTCGGGGATGAGTCCGTGACTGTGTAAGTTAACTCACAACCACCTATAATTGTAGCAATAAGTACAGTCAGTACGGCTGATAACATTCTTTTTACCCTCATCTGCACCATACCTCCTCTGTTATCATTTTATGTGATGTTCCCTTAAAATCACAGCGTTGTACAAGAGTAAAATTATTAAAGTCTATGTTTAAAATCATATCATGCGGATATGTCCTGTTCCATTTAAAAAGTACAATTTTTGTTATTTTACTCTCATGGTCAGAAACATCCTCGCCTTCAACAAAACAAAAATCATCATTTTGTGCCTTAGATAAAAAGTCATCGTCCGCAATAATGTTATCCGCCCTTTCATTTGCAAATAGCTGTGACGAGTAACTGCTCAGCCAAAGAATACTTCCCCGTGTAATTTCAACAATTCTTTTTGTTACTGCACTGTCCCTGCTTTGTCTGCGTTTATTAAAAAAAATCCCCATATCGTCATCTGAACACACTATTACCGTCATTTTATCTGCCTCTTAATAAATGATTTTGCACTAAAATTATACAATAGGTATACATTTTCCGCAAGCCTTATAATTTGTTCAGATTTTTTACATATTACCCTTGACAAAAGCTGAAAATGTGTTATTATATAATTGTTAATAACAATATGATAATAACAAAAAAAAACAGAGGTGTTACCCTTGGATGAATTACTTGAGAATATCTCAGAACAGAAATTTCTTGAAAATTATGATATAAATAGTTATAAGCGTCCGTCGGTTGCTGCTGATATAGCAGCGTTCACAATACGGTATGAGGAAGAAGAAAATTACAGGCGGTGCGAAAAAAATAAACTCTCACTTCTCTTAATTAAACGAGGTGAGTTCCCTTTCAAAGACTGCTGGGCTTTGCCCGGAGGGTTTGTAAGAGAAAATGAAACTATTGAGGAATGTGCCTTTAGGGAAACAACTGAGGAAACCGGTATCGAACCCTCTGCCGTTATGCCTGTAGGTGTGTTCAGCGAAATTGACCGTGACCCACGTGGCAGAGTAATTTCAAACGCATTTGTTTCAGTTATAACAAACGGAGTTGAGCATACAAAGGGCGGATACGATGCCTCGCAGGCAAGCTGGTTTGATATTGAGTTTGACAAAAACTATGACGGACTTTTTGAACTGAAGCTTAATAACGGAGAAATACATCTCAGTGCATTACTGAAGGAGAAATCAGAAAGTTTTGGATTTACAAAGTACGAAATAATCGACAGCGGAACGCTTGCCTTTGACCATGCTGCTATAATTTCCTCATCATTAAAAGCACTCCGCAGATGTATAGGTGACTTTGATATTATTTTTGATTTTCTGCCCGAAAAATTTACCCTTACACAGCTTCAGCTTGTTCAGGAAACAGTGCTTAACGTGTCAATGCTTCCTGCAAATTTCAGAAGAAAAGCGGCGGACTATGTGGAGGTAACAGACGATTATATAACAGGTGCAGGACACAGACCTGCACAGCTATACAGAAAAAAACTTAATTGCAAAAATTGAACAGGAGGTTTGTCATTATGAAAAAGGTTTTGATAGTAGTTGATATGCAAAAGGATTTTGTCAACGGCTCTCTCGGCTCTAAGGAAGCGGAAGCGATAGTTGATAATGTTGTTAAAAAAATTAGAAATCATGATGGCCTGTTGATTGCAACGCTTGATACCCATTATGAAAACTACCTTGAAACAGCAGAGGGCAAAAAGCTTCCGATTAAGCATTGTATAAAAGGCTCAGCCGGATGGACGCTTGACGATAGGGTTGCACAAGCACTTGAAAATAAGAAATATACTGCGGTGGAAAAAAATACTTTCGGTTCTGTTGATCTTCCGCAAACCATAAAATCTGCGTGCGGTGATGAAGAATTTTCCGTTGAGCTTATAGGACTTTGCACAGATATTTGTGTGGTATCAAATGCACTTATTTTGAAAGCCGTCTTTCCTGAAATTTCTGTAAGCGTTGACGCTGACTGTTGTGCAGGCGTTACACCGCAGTCGCACAGTGCAGCACTTACTACCATGAAAGCTTGTCAAATTGATGTTATAGGAGAGTAAAATCATGATTAAATTAAACGGCAAAGCGGTAGAAATCGGGCATTTTCCCGACAGCACACTTTTAATTAAAGAGGCTGTTGAGGTAAATTACAGTACTGAAAAAACTGCGAAGCTTTTTTGGAGGTTTGAGTGCAACGAGGAACTTGTCGCACTTATTTATTTGACACGTCATTTGCAGTCACACGGTATAACAAACGTTCACTTGGATATGCCATATATCCCAAATGCAAGGCAGGACAGAGTAAAAACTGACGAAGATGTGTTCACTCTTAAATATTTTTCTGAGGTTATCAACTCCCTTGGGTTCAAATCTGTAACTGTGCTTGACCCCCATTCAAGTGTAAGTGAAGCTTTAATAGACAATATAGTTACAAAATCCCCAAAAAGCTATATTGATATCGTCATAAGCAAGCTGACAAAAACAGACGAAAATTTGCTTTTGTTCTACCCTGATGAGGGAGCAATGAAACGTTATTCGGGTATGATTAAAAAGCCTTATGCTTTCGGAATAAAAAAGAGAGATTGGGCTACAGGAAAAATTCTCGAATTGGACGTCTCCGGTATGACAGAGCTTATAAACGGCAGTCGTGTTTTAATAGTTGACGATATATCAAGCAGAGGCGGTACTTTCTGTTTCAGTGCATTAAAGCTTAGGGAACTTGGTGCAAGAGAAGTTTATTTATATGTTTCTCACTGTGAGAATACTATACTTACAGGTGATTTACTAAACGGAGATTTGATTCAAAAGGTTTTTACAACAGACAGCCTGTTTACAGAAAAGCATGAAAAAATTGAGGTGTTTAAGTATGAGTAATATAAATCCTATGCTTCTTATAGATTTCTACAAGGCGGTTCACGCAGAAATGCTTCCGCAGAATATTACAAAGTCGGTTTCCTATTTCACTCCACGTATGAGCAGGGTTAAAAGATGGGATAAAGTAGTAATGTTCGGATTGCAGGGATTTATCAAAAAGTATCTTATTGACTATTTTAACAATGAGTTTTTTAACCGAAATTTTGATGAAGCAATTTCCGAGTACCGCAGAATAATGGACGCAGCCCTCGGTGCAAAGGCTTATAAAATTGATAAAATAGAAAAGCTTCATAAGCTTGGCTACCTGCCGATAGAGATTATCTCACTTCCTGAAGGCACGCTTGTTCCAATGCACGTGCCTATGTTTGGAATAACCAATACGCACCCTGATTTTGCTTGGCTTCCGCAGTCGCTTGAAAGTCTTATCTCCGCTGAGAGCTGGCACCCCATGCTTGCAGCTACGGTGGGTTATACTTACCGCCAAATTGTAAACAAATATTACAGCCTTACTTGTGATGACAATGCTGACAGAGCGAGGGCATTGGGTGCGTTCGATTTCAGAGGTGAGGAATGCACAGACTCCGCAATTAAAGCCGGTGCAGGCTGGTGTCTGTCCTTTGTAAATACCGCAACCGTCCCCACAATTCCGTATCTTGAAAAATACTACTGCTGTGACTGCACAAAAGAACCCGTTGCCTTTGGCAGTCCGAGTACCGAGCATTCTGTTATGTGCAGTAATTATGCAGTTGACGGTGATGAAATTACGCTTCTTCGCCGCCTGCTTACAGAGATTTATCCGGAAACAAGCTTTTCTGCGGTTTTGGACTCCTACGACTATTGGAACATTATAGAAAACGCTCTTCCCAAATTAAAAAAGGAAATACTCGCACATAACGGCTGTATGCTTATGAGGGGAGATTCCGGTGACTGTGTCGAGGTTGTGACAAAAACGGTGTTCAAGCTTTGGGAGGAGTTTGGGGGTACTGTTAACAGTAAGGGTTACAAAGTTCTTAACCCCCATGTTAAGGCTATATACGGTGACTCTATAACTGTTCAAAGGTGTGAAGAGATATATAAAATACTATCCGATAACGGCTTTGCCTGCTCAAATGCTGCACTTGGCGTTGGTTCTTTCTCCATGCAGTGCATAGAGGAGGACGGCATACTCAAACCGTTTACCCGTGATACATTTTCCTCTTGCATTAAAGCCACCTATTGTGAAATTGACGGTAAACCGTACCCGATATTTAAAAATCCAAAAGACGGCGGATTTAAAAAATCACAAAAGGGCTGCTGCATAGTTGAAAAAAATTCCGAAGATGAGTATACCTTCACAGACGGACATACGTGGCAAGAAGCACGTCAGTGTGCAGAAAATCAACTTGTAACCGTATTTAAAGACGGAGAAATGATAAAGGAACAGACATTGCAGGAAATTAGAAATAGCCTGCACAAGGGCAGCTTCTAAAGGCTTGAGGTTAAGAAAGCACCGATTAAATATGGTGCTTATACTGCGAAATAGGATTTTAAGGCAAACTGGACGAAAATACCGCAAGAATACTGGTCTGTCGGTCAACCCCTCTGTTACTTCGTGACACCTCCCCCACAGGGGGAGATCACGTATTTCAAGGGATTTGAGTTCAAGCTGACGAAAAGCCGCAAGAAAGATGAGTAACAAGCCGTTCGGTGATATATATTCCGTGTTTCCTTAATAATTAACAATGGGGAGAACCTGATGAAAAAGGTTCTCCCCATTATTTGATTAATAGTCATATTGAAATATTTTGCAGTAATATTTTTCTGTATAAACTGTCTGCTGTAAACTAAAGAGCGGTTTACAGCACTTAATTCACAGCATAAACATAAGTAAATCCCAAAACATATGCAGTGTAATCGGCAAGACCAGACTTTTTGTCCTGATAAACATTTCGCTGAAAACAAAACTCAGTACTATAATGCATATAAATCCAAGACTAACAAAATTGGTTATAAAAATCCCCTCATATAACCAGCGTGGAAAATGTATTGCCAAAAACATGAGTGCATTTATAATAAGTGCCGCTTTTTTATTCTTATCAACAGTTGCGTTTAACAGCCAGCCCCGAAAAACCGTTTCCTCCGTAACCCCCACAAACAGGCACACTATAACTTTGTCCCAACCGAAGCTGTCATTTACGGCAAGCTTTCCGCCGTGAATAACCTTACTAAGAATTATGTAGCCTGCAAACGCTGCAAAAATCCACAGATATTTTAATTGACTTTTGTCAAACTTAAAAAGCTCTCTTAAATTAACACTCATCTCTGACCTATACTTGCTGACCATAAAAATTGCAGGCACTGTCCAAATAAGATTTTTTATTACACCATCCTCCAAGAGTGATTCTACTGTGCTGTTGCCGATTCCTTCTATAAGCGGCAGCAATGCAAACTCATATGCAAACCACGCAGCAAAAAACAGCACCGAATAAACTACAAGCACCTTAATAGGCACAAAGTCTTTATGCTTTATATTTTCATTCTCCAAAATTTTATCACCCAAATCATTTTATAATTTACAACTGTCATGTAATGAGTCTATCTCGTTAAGGTCCTGACATTAAAACCTTAACGAAGGCTCTGTTTTTATATACCCGGTTTTTTTGAAAAAAGTGGGTCAAAAGCTTCGACAG
>CAMWIZ010000048.1 GCA_947174455.1 uncultured Clostridia bacterium
CCTTATGATTTGATAAAAGCATTATAATTCACATCAATGGCTGCGTATTGTAAAAATGCGACATTTTAAAAACCGAATCACGAGCATCTGTAAGATTTAAGCCGTGGTATTTTTTAAATTCCCTGAGTAAATGCGATTGATCATAATAGCCAAATTTAAAAACACTGTCATGTACGCTAAAATTCCTCTTTACTGCATCTTGCCATAACAGTTGGTATCGAATTAAGCTTAACATTTGCTTTGGAGATACTCCCGTACTGCTAAGAAAATACCGTTCAAGGGATCTTTTGCTTACGGCGTTATAATCTGCCAGATCTTTTACAGATGCATTTCCGTTTTTTTGAATCAAATAAAAAATAGAATTGAGTACCGAACTGTTTATGTTTCCGATACCAAGCTTCTTCATAAGATACCTTTCCGCTATAAGTTTCTTATCGCTGAACTCTGCGGCACAGAGGATTTCTTCTGCAAGTGTACCCTTGAAATCACTGAAATATCTTTCAACCGAATCATAAGTATTTAATGCACTGTCCATTTTTTCATCCGAAAAAAGTGCGGCCGACCAAGAATAAAATCGTATTCCGAAATGCTCAGTACAATTTTCCGTGCAATAATATGAATAGTTGTTTATACCGCAGAACTTAGCGTTAAAACCATTATACTCATAAAGAATAATATCCATACACAGATCGGGTATGATAAGCGTTTTGTTTTCTGCTCCTCCGTCGTTTCTGCTTAACCAAAAGCAGTGAACATATGGCTTTAGTGCCTCACATGGCTCAATCTCCAAATATGTATTTCGCAGGTAAGGGTTAGCTGTTATTGTTTTAAAAACCTTATCCAATCCGTAAGGCATATTATCACTTTCCTTAAACAAATACGCTGCTCACTGCAAATTTAGCAGCATACTTAGGTTTTTCTCAAATTCTACACCATGGTTTCTGTCCCTGTCGGGAATGACAATCGTATCTGCAAGACTTTTTTCCAAAAAACAGCCTGCTAACTCAACGGCTTTTTCCGCACTCATTCCGTTTATTATTCCGCCGCAGAACACAGATGCGAAAATATCACCAGTACCCGAATAGCTTCCCTTATAAAGCTTATTTCTCACAAAAGCTTTTGTCTCTTTGCTGAAAATACAGTTGCACATACTGTTATCATCGGGAACACCTGTAACTATAACGATCTGGTTATTCTCCTGTACAAGTGACATTGCCATTTCACTTATTTTTTTTAGCAATGCATCACCGTTAAGACAGGCAACCTCGTCAAAGCTATTATCTGTAAGTATACATATCTCCGTCAGATTAGGTGTAATAAAATCCGCTTTTGCTGCCAAATCACGCATTTTAAGACACATAAGCTCATTATATGCACGGTATTTCACCCCATTGTCTGCCATAACGGGATCAACAATAACAACTGTATCCTTTCTGCGAAATGTGTTTATAAACCTTAGGATATAATCAATCTGCTTATCGTTTGTAATATAGCCACTGTAAATACCGTTAAATTCTGCGTTATTCTTCTGCCATGCATCAAGGTAGCTATCCATGTTATCGGTAAAATCAACGCTGTGATATATTGGAAATCCCGACTGATTCGTAAGCACCGCAGTCGGCATTGGGCAGGGCTGAACCCCCATAGCAGACAAAACAGCAATAGCGGCGGTAAGCGAGCATTTTCCAAACCCCGAAAGGTCATTTATAACAGCAACCCTTTTAGTCATATTTTTACCTCTTGCATCAATTTCCATCAAATTTCACAGTACTATACTACCACACTGCTGTTATCTTTAAAATGTGCAGTTTTTTAATTTTTAATATGTACAGATTATCAGACAACAAAAAAGGGCATAACGCCCCTTTTTACAAACTATAAATTATAGGCCTTCGAACACCTTACCAAGGCTTTCGTGTATAACTAAATCTGCCCTGTCGTCATACGGTGTAATATCTCTGTTTATAAGCACCAGCCTGTCGCCACGATAATAGTTAACCAATCCACTCGCCGGGTAAACGGTTAAAGAAGTACCTGCAATAATTAACATATCAGCATTACATATTGCATTAACTGCATCTTGTGTGACTTTGCTGTCAAGCGGTTCCTCATAAAGAACCACGTCGGGTTTTATTGTTCCGCCGCAGCTGCATTTTGGTATTCCACTGCTCCCAAAAACACTTTCTGCTCTATAAAACTCTTTGCAACGCATGCAATAATTTCTAAGCACACTGCCGTGAAGCTCATAAACTGCTTGTGAGCCTGCTTTTTGGTGCAGTCCGTCTATATTTTGAGTAACGATTGCAAGGAGCTTTCCTTCACGCTCCCACTGTGCAAGCTTATTGTGTGTAACATTTGGCTCATACTTTAAGGAATTAAGCTTATCTCTGTAAAAGTGGTAGAACTCCTCCGGGTGCTTCATAAAAAAAGTATGACTTAAAATCTCCTCCGGCGGAAAATCATACTTTTGATTATACAGCCCGTCTTTACTTCTAAAGTCGGGAATACCACTCTCAGTTGACACTCCTGCTCCGCCAAAAAATACTATCCTCTCGCTCTTCTTGACAAGCTCCCTCAACTTTTCCATATTTTTCTCCACTGCCTTCACCTCCGTTATTTGTTAGGGCCTTTGAATTTAAAACCCACCAAAAGTCCTGCCTTTGGATTACGCAAGTATTTAAAAGGCTTGACCCAAACTTACATGGGGATTTTTAATTTCTTTTTTGCATCCATGCCTGCTTATTATTGTCAATTTGTAAATCTGTCTGTCAACATACGGATTTATTACGTATTATCACGAATATACTCATACGTTGCCTCTGAAATTTCCACAATTCCGTCAATGGGTATTTGATAATCCCCTACTCCGTCCGACATAACACACAGCAAGTAAGGTTTCTTTGCAAATACTATTGCCACATCGTTTTCAACGTCCATCAATTCACCTGTCTTATTGGCGTGTGCAACTGAATTGGGAAGACCTGCGGGGATTTTGTTATTTCTTGTTTGATGCATCAGATAATTCATCATATCCTTTGAATGCTTAAACTCACCGTTATAAATCTTTTCAAGCATCAATGCACAATCCTCTGTTGTTGTGTAATTATCGCTGTAGATGTTATCGTCCGCCATCATTCTGTCCATTGACGTATTTGTAAAACCGTTATCCCTGCAAAACTCATTTACAACGGCTCTGCCCTGTATGTAATCGCCGCTGCCGAGTAAAAATACAAGGTAATCGGTAGCCTCATTGTCACTTATGGTTATCATGCTTTCCGTCAGTGCATCGATATCTTCATAAGGATATTTTTCGGTCAATTCTTCATAATGCTCATACACAGCACCCATAACAAACAGCTTAATCACACTTGCTGCCTGCATTTTCGTTTGATTCATACTGAGAGTATCTCCACTTTCCAAAACCTTTACATAGACCGACCAGTCACCGCCGACAAGTTTCTGATTCTCTGCTATTGTTGTTTCTATATTCTTCTCAAGGTCAGAAAAATCAACAGACATCTCCTTAGTCAAAGAATCCGGGTCAACCTCATACAGCATTTCGTCGATAGCGGCCTCAACGTAGCCCTCGGGTGAGGAAAAAACTTCATTTTCCTCACCCTTTGGAAAATATCTATGCGTATACAAAGCCCCCGCACTAAGCACGGTTAACGCTGTAACCGTGCTTAGTGCACCTATCAAAATCTTTTCTTTTTTTGTCATCTCAATTACCCCTACAAATACTAAAATATACACCCAAAATATTTATAACAAATTTAATTCATTAGAATGAATATCCACATAACAGCTATCGTGGGAATGATACCATTACTGTATTTCCGTATTTTCATAAGATACAGTAGAGTTCGGTTTATACGTTCCCCATTCGTTTGCGTTTGCCGTTGCATCTGAAAAATCCGAATCCTCGTAAGACAATGTTTGACTCGGTGCGTACGTTCCCCATTCATTTTCACTTACTGATGTATCCACACTTCCGTAAGAGGACTTTTGTTCTGAACCATACATACCGTCCCACTTGCTTCCGCTTGACGTTGTTCCATTTGCTGACGTATTCATATTTCCGTAAGAGGTCTTCTGTTCTGAACCGTACATACCGTTCCACTTACTTCCATTCGCCGCTGTACCTGCCGATGTATTTGCACTTCCGTAAGTTGACCTTTGCTCTGAGCCATACATACCGTTCCACTTACTTCCATTCGCCGCTGTACCTGCCGATGTATTTGCACTTCCGTAAGTTGACCTTTGCTCTGAGCCATACATACCGTCCCACTTACTTCCGTTCGCTGCTGTACTTGCCGATGTATTTGCACTTCCGTAAGTTGACCTTTGCTCTGAGCCATACATACCGTCCCACTTACTTCCGTTCGTTGCTGTACTTGCCGATGTATTTGCACTTCCGTAAGTTGACCTTTGCTCTGAGCCGTACATACCGTTTGCTGCTGTACCCGATATGGCACTTGTGCTTCCATAAGATGATTTTTTATTAAAACCGTATGTATCCGACTTATTTCCGCTGCCTGTTGCATAGGAAACAGCCCTGCTTTGACTTCGTATTTTTGAATTAGTATGTTTCTTTATTATATACACTGCCATAAGAACAGTTAAGACGAGCACTAACAATAATAACCAGAAATTTCTTATTTTTCCTGATTTTGTTTTCGTAACATCAAGCATATAAGGAGCAAGTTTAAAATCAGCTCCAATGCTTTTCAAATTTGACATCTTATACCATTCTTCATAAAACTCAACCGCTTCCTTATCATTCGGAACTAGTACACCGTCAACACTTATACCGGAAGTTTGTCTTCGGTTTTCCCAGTGATAAAGATCCATACCGAACCAAAAAGAGTCAGCTACAGACATATATTTTGAAACTGTGTTTGTATCTGATTTTGTCCTGACAATAATACTTGTATCGTTATCAAGAATAGCAACCCAATAATACGAATCCGTGTAATTTCCCCACCTCGATGAGGTTTCACTCGATGCTATACAATCGGCAACATCACTAAGCATACCCTTCACAGAACTTCCATTTTTCATATCTGTAACCGTCATGCTTTCACAGTCAAGCGTATCATACGCAGAAAATGGATTTGCACTGTTTGCAATTAAATACAGTATTAGTCCAGACCACAAAAAAACAAGAAACCATATAAATCTTGCCTTTGACCTTGCCTTTGCATTTGCCCATAATTCATCCATAGTCATTTCCCTCCGAAAAAACTTTTTCTGATATACCTTCTTTACTTTAGCAAGATGCAATTCGTCAAGAAATTATATAAACAATACAGTGGTTTGTTAAATATCACATCTAACATTTTTCAAGAAATAGTATTAACTATTACATTATAAAACAAAACTGTCCGAAAAGCAACATTTTTTCGGACAGCCTTTGCAAAGCAATGCAACAAACTATTTCAACAAATTATTTAGTCTTGAGCAACAATCTCCTTGTAAAACTCAGCATAATCTTTTCTGTTTTCCTTAGTGAACTGGATAGCAGTTCTTGGGTGCTGGTTAAGCAGACCTGTCATTAAGTACTGGAGGTCATAACCCCACACAATTCCGTCCTCTTTAAGCTTGTTCATATGGTCCTGAATAAATTTAATAACAGGATACACCTGATACTTAGGATTACGCAGAAAACCGAGCAAAAGCTCCATAGCACAGTTTCCTGCACCTCTGCCCATTGAATCATATGTAGCGTCAAGCCAATCTACACCCATAGAGCAAAGCTCAATAGTATTTGCAAATGCAAGCTGCTGATTGTTATGTGCATGAATGCCGACCTTCTTATTGTACTTGTTTGCAAATTCAAGGTACATTTCACCGATTCTTGCAATCTGCTCAGGGTAAAGTGAACCGAAGCTGTCAACAATATAGATAGCGTCAACCGGGGTCTTTCCCAAAATATCCAGAGCCGCACGAAGCTCGTTTTCATCTCTCGAATTGGATATAGCCATAATATTACAGCTTGTTTCATATCCTTTTTTAGCTGCGTCTTCAATCATATCAACAGCGGCAGGGATAGTATTGATATATGTCGCAACACGGATAAGGTCTATTGGACTTTCCTTGCGGTCAAGTATATCGTTCTTATAGTCGCATCTGCCCACATCAGCCATAACGGCAACTTTTAAGTCTGTGTTGTTATCACCGACAACTGCTCTGATGTCATCATCATTGCAAAATTTCCACTTTCCGAACTTGTTTACATCGAAAAGTTCCTTAGACGCCTTATAACCGAACTCCATGTAGTCAACGCCAGCCTTTTGGTTAGCAATGTACAAATCACGTACAAACTCATCGGTAAAGTAAAAATCATTTACCAAACCTCCATCACGCAGAGTTGCGTCAACCACCTTGATATCCGAACGGTAGTCAATTAATTCCGATACTACTTTCATTTTTCTCAGC
>CAMWIZ010000049.1 GCA_947174455.1 uncultured Clostridia bacterium
TTTTTGTAAAACAACCGGACAAGACGGTTGTTTTACACGCTAAAGCATACAATAAGAAACACCGCCCTCTTCCAAAAGTCGGTGTTTCTTAAAACACTTTAATCTTGGAGTAAACCGCTTACTGTGCAGTACCCCTGTTAACATTATATTACACCAAAATCCGTAAAATGTCAAGCACTTCGATAAAATCGAGGTGCTTTTTTATTGGGGGCGAAATGGGGTGATACCGTGCCGAGAAAGATAAAGCAGCCGAAAAACAAGAAAATCAGTGCTGTAATCAAACAACAGAAGATTGAAGTAAATCTTGCGTGGAAACAGACTTTTGGCAAGGATCAGACGGCAAGGTTTGACAACGTACAAAAGTTTGTCGACAGCGAGTGCATAAAGCGTATGGTAAAGTACACGCCTGCCCGGAACAATATCCTCTATAAGTCCCCGACACTCGGAACTAAAATAGGAAGCGGACATATTTACTATCAATCGCCTTGTGCACGTTATCAATATTACGGCAAACTTATGGTATCAAAAGTAACAGGTTCTCCGTATGCGAGCAAGGGTGAGAGCAAGGTACTTACAAATAAGGATTTGAAATACAGCACAGCACGTCACCCACAGGCTCAGAAGCTATGGTTTGAAACAATGAAAACCAATCACAAGGAGCAAATTTTAAGAGGAGCGGCGGCGATTGCTAAAAGGGGGAGATAGGTATCAATATTATAGAAACGGTACGTGGAATACTTGAAGAATTCCCGAAAATCTCGGAGGTTTGCAATGAAATTCATATTGATTTCGCCGACCCGGAGCCGACCTCATACGGTTTAACATCAACGGGCGACAGCCTTTTAAAAGAGGATATTCTCGGAAATCAGACAAGACAGCATACCTTTATGATGTACTCGACTTTTTCGGGCATAAATGACTATGAAAGACTTGCAAACAGCTCGGCTTTGCTTGAATTGTCGCAGTGGCTGAGCTTTAAAAGGGGCGATGTAGTGTTATCTGAGATTGGCGGAGATTTGCACAGAGGTGAGTTATTGAGCATAAGAGCAGAAAACGGTACATTGTACGAAGTGCCGCAGGAAAACGGCATAGACGGCTTTCAGTATCAATTACAGATAGTCGCAAAATATACAGTAGAAATTTGAAAGTGAGGTAATTTAAATGGCAGAAACAGTTAACGAAAAAATGGGCAAGCTTCAGAGAAGTGCACATCTTTTTTATATTGATGCTTCTTTTGGCGGCACAACTCCAAGTTGGTTCTTAGTCGGAAAAGATGTTGAGGATATGAGCGTTGAGCTTAACCCCGATACCGAAACGGTTAAGAATATTCTTGATGAAACGGTAGTAAGAGATAACGGCTACGAGCCGAGTATCAGCGTTGATACATATTATGCCAACCCATCTGACGGCAATTTTTACACGCATATCAAGAATATTGCTATGAACCGCTTGACAGGTGAAGCTTGCAAGACAAAGGTTTTAGAGGTTCTGGTCGATAATAAGACAGGCACATACGATGCTTGGCAGGAGGACGCCGTTATCAAACCGCAGTCTTACGGCGGTGCTCAGGGCGGTATCTCGATTCCGTATAATGTTCACTTTAACGGTAACAGAACACAGGGTACGGCAACAATCTCGAAAGATAAAAAGACACCTACATTCACAGCAGATACAGACTAAAGGGGCGGAGAAATCCGCTCCTGTTTTTTAGGGGGAATATTATGCAGTCGATTAATTTTAACACAGGATACAAGACATATGCAATTAACGGGGACGAAAGCAATGTTATCAGAGTAAACCTCGCAGACCCTAATCTATTCAAAAGAATGGAAGAGGTTCTTGAATATATGGATACATTCAAGGACGAAATAACTGATGATATGGCAGTTTCGGAGGTTTATGAGAAGTTTGATAATCTGGTAAAAAACAAGATAGACTACGCTTTCGGTGAGGGTACGTCAAAGGCAGTGTTCGGCAATGTAAACTGCCTGACAGTAGCAAACGATGAGGGTGAGTGTATCTTTGAAACTTTCCTTAATGCAATAATGCCGATAATCTACAATGACGTCAACGAGGCGGCAAAGAATCAAAACCGGCATATATCCGATATGGTTGATAAGGGTAAGCTCGACAAGTACGTACAGCAGATAAAGGAAACAGTACAATGATAGGCGTACTTCCTAAGTCGCTTGAAGTCGGAGGGAAGTATTACAAAATCAACTCCGACTTCCGTGTTGTGCTGAATCTGTTTGAATTATTCAACAACTCAGAGCTGAATAATTTGGAAAAGGCTTATATCTGCGTAAACACTTTGTTTGTCGATGAAATACCCGATGAGCTTTTCGAAGAGGCTGTCAAGAAAGCGTTTTGGTTTTGTGACGGCGGCGATATGCCGAAGAGCGAGCCTGCAAAGGTAAAAATGCTTGACTGGGAACATGATGAAAGCATTATCTTTCCTGCTGTAAATAAAGCGGCAGGGTGTGAGGTAAGAGCCATACCGTATATGCACTGGTGGACGTTTCTCGGCTATTTCGGCGAGATAGGCGAGGGACTTTTTTCAACAGTTATGAACATACGACACAAGCGTGCTGACGGTAAAAAGCTTGATAAGTGGGAGAGAGAGTTCCTGCGTAAGCATAAGGATCTTGTTATTCTGTACACTGACGAGGAGCGGCAGGCGATTGACGAAACTGAGGAGTTTTTGAAAACGATAACATAAAGTGTTGAAAATAATCTCCTTTTGTAGTATGATAAATAGAAATATTACAAAAGGAAGAATTTTATGTTTGATCTTTTGAAAAAATTTGTTAAGAAACACCAACAGAAAGAAACGATTGCGTTTTTCAAAAACGGGCAATTAACTAATGTTGTGCCAATGCCAGAGGGGAATCTATACAATAATCGTGAGGTTTTCTATAATGCAAGATACATTGTTTCTGAGCATTGTAAATATGACCTTGAGAATGAAGAAAGTATAAGAAGTATCAGTACACCTGATTTTAAGGTGTTTAGCGTTTTGGGTTTAGGTGTTGCAGGTAACTTAGTTTATGTTTTAAGAATGAAAGCCTCTTATTTAAAAGAAGATGGCAAAAAAGAATTAGCATTGGCTCTTTTGAAACGTGCTACGGAAATGATGCCTGTTTCGAGAATTACTTGGAATAAGGAAGATTATCTGCTGTTTTCAGATTGGCTTTGCGAATTTGGTGAGTTTGAAGCGGCAAAAACGGCACGGAAATGTGTTAATGATTTGTTTGAAACTACGCTAAATTATGGCGAGATAACTCATCAGAAAAATATGGAGAACGCAGAATCTTTAGACACCGATTTGGTTGAAGCCGATTATTTTCTCGGTTGCTGTGGAGAATGTGCTAAATACAGAGGACGTTGGTTTAGTATTTCCGTCAAAGATAAGCGTTTTCCGAAAATGCCTGTAGATTATGGCTGTACTTGTTCTGGGTTGGATTTCTATCCTACGATTTATGGTATTTCAGAACCAATATATTGTCCTGAAAATGTTGACATAATTATGTATAGTAACAGACCTTTTGTTGATGATAGAAGCGAACAAGAAAAGGCGGATTACATTGTTCGTAAAAAAGAATCCGATAATGAAGATTGGTACGAACCGTATGCTCAAAGAGTCGAAAAAATTCGTGCTTTTGATAAAGTCTGTTACGAGAGCATAAATGAAAAGCTGCCTGATATAGCACCAAAGTCATATTCAGGATATGTGAGAATGAAAAACAGCAACTCTAAAAACTATCAAAAACTAGTATTGAGTGCTGAACAGGTTGGTATAAGCTTAAATTATCCTCCCGATTTGGAAAAGGAATATCAAGAACTAAAACCAATAATAGAGGAATATAAGCGTGTAAAAACTGAGTGCAGTGCCTATTGGAAAAAGAGGAAAGAATAAATATTTAATAACGTCTTCAAAAGTCTTTACAGCAATGTAAGGGCTTTTTTATATGCAAAATCAAAGAGAGGTGAGAAATATGGCAGAAGATGGAAGTTTACATTTTAATGTAGAAACTAATACAGACGACTTTAATGAAGGTGCAGAAAACGTAGCCGTGCTAAGTGCTGTCGCATTGTTCAAAGGCGGTTCGCTTATAATAGGTGCCATATCCGCAGTTGTTGCCGCAATCGGTTGGGTGCCTATAGCTATTGCTGCAATTATCGTTGCGATTATTGCGGTAATAACGTACTGGGACAAAATAAAATTGGCATTTCAAACAGGCGTCGAAATGTGGAAGTCGGGTGTTGAGGATATAAAAAAATCCGCATCAAATCTATGGAACAAATTAAAAGACGGTGTAGAATCGGCTTTTCCGTGGCTTGTTTCAAGCATAGAGGAACATATTGACGGTGTGAAAAAGATTTTTACAGGCATTATAGATTTTGTCAAAGGTGTATTCACGGGAGATTGGAAAAAGGCATGGAACGGAATAAAAGAAATATTTTCAGGCATTTGGGAATCACTCTCAGCGGTGATAAAGACACCAATAAATCTTGTGATAGATATTGATAATAAATTCATTTCGGGGATAGAGGATAAAATCAACACTCTTCTTGATTGTGTAAACACACTGAGCTTTGATATTCCCGATTGGGTTCCGGGTATCGGCGGTGAGCATGTCGGATTTGATTTCAGTCATATAGACATTCCTGAAATCCCGCATTTGGCAAGAGGAACGGTAGTTCCTGCCAACTATGGAGAGTTCCTTGCAGTTCTTGGTGATAATAAAAAAGAGAGAGAATTTGTCACCCCCGAAAGCTCTATGACAAAAGCCATGATTAACGCACTACACGAAGTCGGCTTAACAGGCGGCAGGAATGACGGCGATATAGTCATCAACATTGACGGTAGGGAAATTTTCAGAGTAACAAAAAAGGAAGCCGACAAGTACAAACGTACACACGGCAAAACCGCTTTTTCGTAAGGAGGTGCAGTAATGAGTAAATTTAATGGCTATCTTTTAATGTTCGGCTCTGACGAAAACGGTGCAAGCTGTTTAAAGTGGCGAAAGAGGATTTAGATAAGGAATAAGTAACTGAATAGTTGGTGTAGATTTTGCCCTGTACGGATTAAGTTCTGTACAGGGCTTTTTTGTTGTGTAAAATTGTTACGAATTTTTTACGATAGGATACACGTTGCCTACAAAACAGTGTAAAAATCCAGTAAACAAGCCGTTTTCTAGCACTTTAAAATTTACATTGTGTTAATTATAACTTTGCAGATGTGTAGTAAAATAAATACAGTATGCAAAGGTGTCCGTGTCGGTTTAGTCGAGGGTGGCATCTATTATTTAGACAAAAGGAGAGCTTCAGTTGTTTGGGTATATCAGACCGTATAAACCCGAAATGCTTGTTAAAGAGTATGAGCTTTACAGGGCAGTGTACTGCGGGCTATGCAGGCAGCTTAGCAGGGATTACGGTGTTTTTGCTCCGTTAATTCTTACTTACGACTGTACCTTTCTTGCTATTGTATCTGCGGCATTGTCTGAGAAAAGTAGCGTAACTCTTGAAAAGGGGTGTTGTGTATGCAATCCCCTAAAAAAATGTTCCTTTTGTCGGTTTAATGGAAATCATTTGGAAATTGCAGCTGCTGTTTCTGTTATTTCCTTTTACTACAAATTAAAAGATAATATTCGTGATGAGAGTTTTCTTAGATCCATTGGTGCGAAGATTATTTTACCCGTGGCTAAGCTTTGGAGAAACGAGGCACTAAAAAAGTTCGGTGATATCGACCTGATTTTTTCCGATATGCTTAAACAGCAATTTGAAGCAGAAAAAAATGCCGATTGCTCTGTTGACTGTGCTGCTGAACCAAGCTGTACTATGCTTTCACGCTTGATGATACAGTTTGCTGCGAGTAAAGAGCAGGAGGAAATTTACTCCCGCTTCGGTTATTTTTTAGGCAGGTGGATTTATCTTACAGATGCCGTTGACGATTTGGAAAAGGACTTCAGACACGGTGGATTTAATCCGATTTTAAATAAGACTTCAATGCAAAATTTAAATCCTGATGAGGTTTTGAGTTATTGTACTAAAATTCTAAATCAAACAGCGGTTCATTTAATTGCCGCTTGTAACTCCATGGATTTTTATGATTTTGAGCCGATAATTAAGAATATTATCTGCGAGGGTACGTCAGAAACGCAAAGACGTATAATGCTCTCAAAAGAAAAACTAAATCAGAAAAACATATGTAAAACGTAGATCGCTGAAAATTTGTCACTTGTCATGCCTGTTCCGTAATAAAAAATCTTGGAAATGTAGGCAATTGTGTGCAGTTTGACGTTAAAGAGAATTATACGATATTTCTTTCACGGTTGGCAGTATATTTGATAATTTTAAAAGTTATTAACTTTGAGGTAGGATATATATGAA
>CAMWIZ010000050.1 GCA_947174455.1 uncultured Clostridia bacterium
CCCTTAAAATATTCGGTGTTTGATAAAAAATGGAGGAGATAGCAATATGAAGCCTATACTTAAAATCAATTCATTAAAAAAATATTACGGAAAAACACCAAATCAGACAAAGGCACTTGACGGTATTACTCTTCAAGTAATGGAGGGTGAGTTTTTAGGAATAATGGGCAGCAGCGGATCAGGAAAATCCACCCTGCTTAATTGTATAGCTACGGTTATTAAGCCGAGCAGCGGAACAATAGATATGAACGGTGCAGAAATACAGCAATTAAGCGGTGCTAAGCTTGCAGATTACAGAGGAAAAGAGATAGGATACCTATTTCAAAACTTTGAACTTCTTGATAATTTAACAGGACGTGAAAACATACTTATTCCACTTTCACTTCACAAGGTTTCTGAAAAGGAAAGCACCGAAAGGCTGCATAAGCTTACAGAATATCTTGAAATTACCGATGTTTTGGATAAATTTCCATCTCAAATGTCGGGAGGTCAAAAACAGAGAGTAGCGGCAGCGAGAGCTTTGATTTTAAATCCTAAAATAATTCTTGCCGATGAGCCTACAGGTGCGTTGGATTCAAAAAATGCAAAGGCATTAATGGAAAAATTAGAGGGTCTTAACAGTGATACAAATGCTACAATTCTAATGGTGACTCATGATTCCAATGCGGCAAGCTACTGCAAAAGGATTTTGTTTATACAGGACGGCGTTATTTTCCATGAGCTTCGCAGGGATATTCCGAAAGAATCAAGGCAGGAGTTTTACGCAAGAATCCTTAAAGTAATGGCTCAGCTGGGAGGAGGCAGTGCAAATGTTCTTTAAACTGGTTTCAAGAAACAGTAAACGCACAGGAAAGGAAAACGGGTTATTTTTTTCCTCGTTAATAGTGTCTATAGTTGCATTTTACATTATTTTGTCCCTGCCACAGCAGGACGTCATGCTGTTCCTAAAAGAAATGGAAAGCGATGCGGTAAACAGGCTTATGGGAATGATACCTATATTCTATGGCATGACATTGGTTATTCTTTTCTTCCTAATTTATTATGCAGGAAAATTTCAAATGGAACGCCGCAGACATGAGTTTGGAGTATACTTAATGATGGGTATGCGACGATTTAAGCTTTTTGTAATGTTGTTGGCGGAGGACTTACGCAGCAGTATAGTGTCACTTGTTATCGGTTTGCCGATTGCTGTTTTACTGTCGGAGCTTATAAGCCTTATAACCGCAAGGTTTGTGGGAATGGGAGTAGTCGGACACCAATCCTCATTTTCCCTTAAAGCGGTTTTGTGGACAGCAGCGGGTTTTATGCTGGTTAAGCTGATTGCTTTTTTTATTCTCAGCGGAAAAATCAGCAGGCAGGAAATTGGTTCGCTGCTTGTTGATACACCAAAGGGCAGTAAGAAGCAGTTTTCCCCCACTGTCTATGCAATTTCCCTGAGTGCAGGTCTATTCTGCCTTATTGCAGCGTATGCAATGGCTATTGACGGAATGGCTTGGCGTGATTTTATAAATATGGTTTTTGCAGTAATATTGGGGCTTTTGGGAACGTTCTTACTTTTTTGGGGGCTAAGATTTCCCATTGGATACATTGCAAAGAACGGCGGCTGCAAACGCAGACTTCATATTTTTAATTTCAGACAGATTGAAGAAAATATTGTACACAGTTCGGGGCTGTTGGCAGTTTGCTCACTGCTGATATTGGCTGCCATGTGCTGTTTTGGTTCGGGTATAGCTATAGAGAGATTTTATAATTGCAGCGATCAAAAGGTACTTGACTATACTTTTACAGCGTATGAGCATGACGACGTTCAAAGAATAAGAGAAGTTCTTGCTGAATATAAGCTTGATAATCAGTTTTCCGATTTGTTTGAAATGAAAATAGGAAATATTCGCAGTGGAGCACCCATGGGAACGTATGAATATGAGAATGCTTTTAGAATGGATTCAGTAATGAATGCATTGTCTGAAATGCCGGAATCGGAAGACCGTGAGGTACTTATAAACAACCTCGGTTGTGCAACAGCTCCTTATTCTCCGTTTTTAATTTCTGCTGAAGGGTATAATCGTCTGTTATCCTTGGCAGGTAAACCAACAGTAGATTTACAGCCGAATGAGGCGGCGGTTTATATGGGAAATGATTTTACTACAGAGAATAGAAAAGAAATATTGAACAGCATACTTTCAGATAAGCCCAAAGTAAAAATATTAGATGATGAGTTTTATCTGACAGGAGAGGTTCAGAGTTTGAATGTGGTTACAGATCGTTCAATTTCTCTTTCGTTTGCAATAGTACTTCCCGATGATAAATTTGAACTTTACACAAAAGGTGATTATGAAATTTATCTTGACGGTGTGCTTGCCTCGTCCGCAACTGAAAACATAAGCCTTATGACTGCAATTTCCAACATGAATCAAAAGCTCAATGAAACGGGTTTAATATATGAAAGCTACCTGCAAAATATGGGCCGCCAGTTGTTCTACATGGTTGCTACCAGCTATATTACCATATATTTATCCATTATATTCATAATAGTGGCGAACACTATTATAGGTGTTCAGTTTTTGATGTCACAGCAGAAAACAAATAGACGTTATCGAACATTGATACGTTTGGGTGCGGATTATGAAACACTGTACAAATCGGCTAAAAGGCAGATTAATCTGTACTTCGGAATACCGATTGCAGTTGCGTTAATGAGCAGTATTTTCGGAGTAAGGGCATTGTTTACGGGATTGCTGTCGTCACGCACATCCAATAATATTTTTGAGATGATGTGTGTATCCGGTGCAATGATTTTACTTTTGTGTGTTGTAGAATTTATATATATTTTTGCAGTAAAGAGAAGCAGCGGACGTTATCTGCTTACCCTGATAGAACCTCTGCGAGAGGAATAATATTGTTATTAAAAAAGAAATCTGTTTCCAATTCATGGAGCAGACGATGCACCCATCAGAATAGAAAAGTGGGAAGTCAAAGGGTATGTAGTTGTAATACGGTAGGTTGTATGCTATAATTCCATTGTCACCGATAGTGAGAAATCGGAATTTGTATGCAAAATACAGGAGGTGTGTAATGAGAGTTGAACATATAGCAATGTATGTAAATGACATTGAAAAAGCAAGGGATTTTTTTGTTAAATACTTTAATGCAACAGCAAATGATGGTTACCATAATAAAACCACAAACTTTCATTCTTATTTTTTGACTTTTGACGATGGTGCGAGAATTGAACTGATGCATCATCCTGATATGCAGGATATAGAAAAGGGAATTAGAAGAACCGGTCTTATTCATATAGCGTTCAGCGTTGGTTCAGAAGAAAAAGTGGATGAATTAACACAAATACTAAAAAATGACGGATACAAGGTTTTATCCGGTCCACGAACAACCGGTGATGGATATTATGAAAGCTGTATTGTAGGAATTGAGGGCAATCAGATAGAAATAACAAGTTAATAAATTACAACTTGTGGGGGTGAAATTTTATGAAATCTGTTGCCATAGTTGAAGATGAACCTATGGTGCGTGAGGAACTGTCGAATATGCTGACTAAGGCTTGCTATAAGGTATACGAGATTTGTTCGTTTGATAACGTTGTGCAGCAGCTTATCAGCATAGCCCCCGACTTGGTTCTGCTGGATATAAACCTGCCGCAGGTAAGTGGCTTTCAAATATGCCGTGACTTAAAGCAGAAAAGCACACTGCCTGTGCTTGTTCTTACCTCCCGTGATACGCTCGGCGATGAACTGCATGCATTGGACTTAGGTGCGGACGAATATTTAACAAAGCCTTGCAGAAAAGAAAGGCTGCTTGCACGAATATCCAACGTTATTAAACGCTTTGAGGGTCGGTCTAATCTTTTGGAAGGGTATGATTTTCTTATGGACAGGCAGACCTTTACTTTATATATTCATAATAATTCCGTCGTTTTGCCGAAAAATCAAGGAAAAATACTTGAAATTTTTCTTGCACACGGTGACGGTTTGGTAAGCAAGGAGGAACTGTGTGTGGCATTATGGGGAACGGCGGAGTTTATTGACGAGAATGCGTTGCAGGTTAATTTAACACGGCTCAAAAAAACTATGTCATCGCTGGGGATGAGTCAAAAAATTGTTCCTGTTCGTGGTGTTGGCTATCGCCTTACAGCAGCGGAGGAAAATCATGAAGCATAATATAAAACGTCTGCGGCATTACATACCATGGCTGTGTGTATTGCTTTGTGTTGACGCATTCTCTGCCGTTCTTCTATGGATAGCCGATGCTGCTGCATTTTACTCAATGCTTACAGTGATATTAACTGCATCTATTCTGCTGTTTTTTGCGGTTAGCTGTGTGCTGCTGTACCGCTCGGAGGAAAAAGAAAAGGCTTTTAAGGACTTTCTTAATAATCCCGATGAATATAATGAGGAAAAGCTTTTGCGTGCAGTGAGTTCATCACAGCGTGAATTTATAAAAATGCTGAGTAAGCGACTTCAGGAGAATGATAGGAATTATTCCGTACTATCAGAGAAATTAAACGACTATGAGGAATATGTGGAAAAATGGGCCCACGAAACAAAGACACCCTTATCGCTGCTTACGCTCCTGCTTGATAATCGCCGTGACGAGCTGCCTGCATCAGTAAGCTTTAAGCTTGATTATATCAGAAACAGGATAAATGAATCTATTGAACAAATTTTGTACTACGCACGTTTAAAGGGTGCAAGGAAGGATTATTTGTTTGAAAATGTTGATTTGAGGGTATGTATTGAGGATGTGACGGAGAACTGCAAACCGCTTCTGGAAGAAAAATGTTTTCAGATATATTACGATTTGTCCGATATATCGGTTTACACGGACCGCAGGGCAATTTACTTCATTTTGAACCAAATTGCAGACAATGCCATAAAATATTGCAAGGACTCACCAAAGCTGTATTTTAAACTCACACGTCAAGAAAAGTATGATATTCTTAGCATACGTGATAACGGAATCGGCGTTAAAAAATGTGATCTACCGTATATCTTTGAAAAGGGCTTTACAGGATATTCAGGTGAAAGTCAAAAAAAGGCAACAGGAATGGGGCTCTATCTTGTAGACGGTATTGCAAAAGACTTGAACTTATCCGTTAATGTAAATACAGAGTGGGGAAAAGGCTTTGAAATTCAATTTTTATTTCCAATAGTAAAGGTTATTGAAAAATAACATAAAAGGGTGTAAAATGGTGATGCAGTTATACTGGTAAGGGCGATACAGCAGAATTATACAGTGGTGGATTTTTCAATAATCCATAATCCATGGGTGTTGCCTTGAGATTATAGAGGTGATTGTGTGCAGAAAATAGGCAGAAATGATCCGTGTTGGTGCGGAAGCGGAAAAAAGTATAAAAAGTGTCACTGTGATTTTGATGAAATAATCAGGGAGCATAGTTTGCTGGGGGAAATAGTTCCCGACAGAAAGCTTATAAAAAATAATGAGCAGATTGAAAAAATCAGAGAAAGCGGAAAAATAAATACAGCCGTTCTTGATTACGTGTCGGCCCATATCAAAGAGGGTGTAACCACTGAGGATATAGACCGTTGGGTTTATGAGCAGACAACGGCAATGGGTGCAGTTCCCGCACCGCTCAATTATGAGGGGTTTCCAAAGAGTGTATGCACTTCCGTAAATGACCAGGTTTGCCACGGTATTCCGTCCAAAAATGTTGTTTTAAAGGACGGAGATATAATAAATGTAGACGTTTCCACCATATACAACGGTTATTTTTCAGATGCATCGAGAATGTTTTGCATAGGCAATGTTTCCGATGAAAATCGCAGACTTGTTGAGGTAACAAAAGAATGCGTTCAGTTGGGTCTTGAACAGGTTAAGCCGTGGGGGCATCTTGGTGATATAGGTCAAGTTATCAACGACAATGCAAAGAAAAACGGCTACAGCGTTGTTAGGGAAATAGGCGGTCATGGTGTAGGCTTGGAGTTCCACGAAGATCCATGGGTTAGCTATGTAACCACTAAAGGGACAGACATGCTTTTAGCACCCGGCTTTATGTTTACTATTGAGCCTATGATAAATATGGGTACGCACCGTATTTTTGTTGACGAAAAGGATGATTGGACAGTATATACGGCGGATGGAAAACCGTCGGCACAGTGGGAAATACAGGTTCTTGTTACAGAAACAGGATACGAGGTTATCTCACATTAGGATATATTATTAAGGGCTTTGCCATTAAAATTTCACCAAAGGCTCTGCTTTTTTAATCGCAGAATTTTTGAAAAAGGTCGGATAAAAACCTTACAAAGTACCTTTATAGGTTTTTGTTCGGTTATATAATTTGCTCATAAATAAAAATAAACGCTCAAAGGTTGCCGTTAGGAAAGGAATCTTGAGCG